>JAJNBN010000001.1 GCA_021156225.1 Verrucomicrobiota bacterium
GCTCATCGCCCCTGTCATCTTCGACCACTATTACGAGTTTCACCTCACCGTGGTTGCGGCCCCGCTCGTCTTTCTGCTCGCCGTCTGGCATGACCGCCGCAGTTACACCCGGCGCATCGCATTTGACCTCACTTTGGGCGTCGCTCTCGGGCTCATCATCTTCATCGCCGCCGGTCTGCTTCGGGAGATTCAGGTCGACCGCAAATCCGCCTCCGTCACCCAGCGCAATTTCTATGGTGCTCTCACCGTGTTCGATTATTACAAGGACGAGCCCAACCACCATTACCGCGTCTTGCAGCATGGCACCATCACCCACGGGCTTCAGTTCGTAGAACCCCTCGCTGCCAAGTGGGCGACCTCATATTACAGCGACCGCTCCGGCATCGGCCTCGCCATCACGCATTTCCCGCGCGAACAAAATCGCCGCATCGGTCTCGTCGGCCTCGGCACCGGCTCCCTCTCCATCTATGGCCGTCCTGGCGATTACCTCCGCATCTACGAGATCAATCCCATCGTCGTCCATTTCGCCACCAATTACTTCACCTACCTGAAGGACTCCGAATACAAGATCGATATCGCCCTCGGTGACGCCCGCCTCACCATGGAAAAGGAGCTGGAGCGCGGTGAAGACCAGAAGTTCGACATCATCGCCTTGGACGCCTTCAGCAGTGACGCCATCCCCGCCCACCTCCTGACCGTCCAGGCCTTCGAGATCTATCGCAAACATCTCAAGCCCGATGGCGTCATCGTCGTCCACGTCTCCAACCGTTATCTCGATCTGCGACCCGTCGTCCTAAAGCTGGCGGAAAACATCAACTGGCAGACCGTCACCATCGATGATGATCCGGATGACAGCGAAGACCGCAGCGACAAATGGTGGTTCTACGCTTCCACCTGGATTCTCGTCAGCCAGAACCAGGAGCTCCTTGGCAAAGACGCCATCCGCGGCAACGCCTACGAATACAGCGAAGAAGCAGAGCTAAAGAAAAAGCAAAGCCGTCTCTGGACAGATGACTACAGCGCCCTGTTCGAAGTGCTCTACTAAGACGGTCACTTGACCGCCTGCACCGCCGCCGTCTTTTGTTCCGCCGGAACAGACGCCGATTCCTTCGGCAATTCCGGCATCTTATCCAACGGATACAGGTCCAGTTTCCGGAAGAAAATCTCCGCCCCGTTCGATTGCAACAGGATCTTGCCCCGGTTAGGCAGTAAGCTCGTCGCCTCTACACTCAGCTTGCCATTCACCAGCACGCGCATCTTGTCCCCCACGCCGAAGATCTCCAGCGTGTTCCATTCGCCCAGCTTGTTCTCCAGCTCTTGCTTCGGCTTGCCGATCTCCGTCCAGGCGCGTGAATGATTATTGGTTCCCACCGTGAATCTCGCGCCGCCATGGATCACCACATTCCCCGTCCGCCCTTCGGCGATCTGCGATTCAAAACCCCGCATCCATTCCTTGTCTTCACCCGTCCCATGGATGAAGAGCCCGCTGCTGCGCGGCTTTTGAGAACGGTCGCCAAATTTGCCTTCACCCCATTTGTACTCCGCCACCAGCCGGAAATCCGAATGCTCCTTGCGCGTGGCCAGATAACCCAGCTTCTCCCCCGATATGCGCAAGACACCCTCGGTGACGGAAAAGACGCCCTTGGGATCAACAAACACACCCGCCCCCGCTATCCAGGAATAAAAATTCTCCAACCCTTCTTCGCTCAACAAACTCGTGACCCCGCTCTTGTCCTCGGCCTTTGCCTCTTCCTCTTTTGCTGGTTCAACTGCCGCCTTTGGGTCCACCGGCACCGCTTCCTTCGCCTTGCCCTCAGTGACGGCCGGCGCCGGAATGGCCGCGGTTTGCGCCATGCCGCTTGCCGATGCCAGCATGCCTAACCCCGTTAATAGCGCCAAAGCCACGCCACGCGGAATCATCGCCAGCCTCCGCTCGGAGGCGCTTGATATGTTTCTAGCCATAACCCGCACCATCCTCCCCCCGGTGAACTTTGGCAACGCCATTCTCAGCTTACGACTGAAACTCCGTAGCCCTGCGGAGCACGGATTCCTCATTGCCCCCTGTAACCTCCCCACCCCATACTCCCGTCCAATCTAGGCAACCACATGAAACGCGCTTTCATCTTTCTCAGCCTCTTCATCGCTTTGCTGGTCCAGGCTGCTGACCGTCCCAACATCCTCTGGATCACCAGTGAGGACAACGGCCCGCAGCTCGGCTGCTACGGCGATACCTACGCCACCACACCGAATCTCGATGCCCTTGCGAAACGCGGCATGCTCTACCGCAAAGCCTGGTCCTGCGCTCCAGTCTGTGCGCCCGCCCGCACCACCATCATCTCCGGCATGTATCCCACCTCCACCGGCGCCGAGCACATGCGCAGCGAGGTGAACCTGCCCGCAGGCTTCAAGATGTACCCGCAATTCCTCCGCGAAGCCGGTTACTACTGCAGCAACAACAGCAAGGAAGACTACAACCTCGTGAAACCCGGCCAGGTCTGGGACGACTCCTCGGGCAAAGGCCACTGGAAAAATCGCGCTGCCGGTCAGCCCTTCTTCGCCATCTTCAACCACACCGTCAGCCACGAAAGCCAGCTCCGCACCCGCCCGCACACCGCCGTGCATGACCCGGCAAAAGTCCGCGTCCCCGCCTATCACCCGGACACTCCCGAAGTCCGCCAGGACTGGGCGCAGTATTACGACAAGATCACCGAGATGGACACCCTCGCCGGTAAGAACATGAAAGAGCTCGATGAAGCGGGCCTGGCCGAGCACACCATCATCTTCTATTACGGCGATCACGGCTCCGGCATGCCCCGCAGCAAACGCTGGCCCTACAACTCCGGCCTGCACGTCCCCCTCATCGTCTATTTCCCGCCCAAATACCAACACCTCGCGCCAAAGGATTATCAGCCCGGCGGCGAATCCTCCCGCCTGGTCAGCTTCGTGGACCTCGCGCCTACCCTCCTCAGCCTCATCGATGTGAAGCCACCCGCTTGGATGCAAGGTCACGCCTTCGCCGGCAAATACGATGCCGCGCCGCAACCTTACGTTTACGGCTTCCGCGGCCGCATGGATGAACGCTACGACCTCGTCCGCTCCGTGCGCGACGACCGCTACATCTACATCCGCCACTACCTGCCGCATCTGCCTTACGGCCAATATCTGAACTACATGTTCCAGACACCCACGACGCGCATCTGGAAACAGCTCTATGACGAAGGCAAACTGAACGCCACCCAATCGCGCTTCTGGCAAACCAAACCCTCAGAAGAACTCTACGACCTCCAGAGTGACCGCGACGAAATCAACAACCTCGCCACCTCCAAAGATCATCAAGCCATCCTGAACCGCCTACGCAAAGCCCATGAAGAGTGGGTAATGAAAACTCGCGATGTCGGCTTCCTCCCCGAAGGCGAAGTCCACTCCCGCGCGAAAGGTTCCTCACCTTATGAGATCGCCCAGAACGACAAGACCTACGATCTCAAATCCATTCACGCCATGGCCGCCCTCGCCTCCTCGCTCAAGCCTGATACGTTTCCTGAACTCAAGCGCGGCCTGAAACACAGCGACAGCGCCGTCCGCTGGTGGGCCGCCCAAGGCATCCTCATGCGCGGCGATAGTGCTGTGAAACAAGCCCTGCCCGAACTCCGCGCCGCCCTGAAAGACTCTTCCACCTACGTCCGCAACACCGCCGCCGAAGCCCTCGGCCGCTTCGGTGAGGCTTCCGATCTCACTCCCAGCCTCGCCATCCTCATCGCCGATGCCGACTTCACCAAGACCGGTTTCTATTCTGCCCTCTATGCCCTCAACGGCATTGATCATCTCGAAACCAAGGCGAAAGCCAATGTCACTGGCATCAAAGCCCTGCCCAATGAACTGACCGGTTACCCCGGAAAACTCGGCGAATACATCCCCCGCCTGCAAGAACGCATCCTCGAAAACCTGGGTGAAAAAATCACCCGCCCTCCTGGCGAAGCCCCCGCTGCCAAAGGGAAGAAAAAGAAGAAGGCCGAATAATCAACTTCTGATACGGCTGCAATCCGTCCCGGAGGGACGAATGCTAGTAGCCACGGGTGACCAACGGGAACCCGTGGTTGACGAGTAGTTCTGCACCGCTCCGATAGGAGCGGATGACTTTACCACTTAAACCGTTTCGTAATTTCCCGTTGGAATTATCAACTCATCCCCACACTTGCCCGCCCACAGAAATAGCCTACCCTTCTCCCATGCCCATTCTGTTTTATCTTTTGGCACTGGTGCTTTTCGCTTCTTCGTCCTTTGCCCAGGAAAAAGCCGCCGCCCCCGCATCTGCCACCACCAACGCTGCTCCCGCCCGCTACGAACAACGTCATCGCATCGTCCCCGGTGGCACCGGCCGCTACTACATGGACCGCGAGATCGCTCACGTCGTCTCCGGCAATGAAACCCTCAAATGGCTCGAACGCCCGGAACGCGAGCAGGAAGAGGACACCAGCAACATGGTCAAACTGCTGGTGCTGAAACCCGGCGAGAAAGCCGCGGACATCGGGGCCGGAACGGGTTACATTACGCGCCGCATGGCCGAAGCGGTTGGCCCCAAGGGCGCGGTCTACGCCGTGGAGATCAATGAGGAGATGCTCGAACTGCTGCAAGCGGATGTGCGCAAACGCGGCCATACCAACATCGTTTCCGTCCGGGGCACCGAGACCGATGCCAAGCTGCCCGCCAACACCCTCGACCTCATCGTGATGGTAGATGTCTATCACGAATTCACCCACCCCTATGAGATGATGGAGAACATGGTGAAAGCCTTGAAGCCCGGTGGCCGTCTGGTGTTCGTCGAGTTCAAAGCGGAAGACGAAAAAGTCCCCATCTACCCCGCCCACAAGATGTCTGAAGCCCAGGTCAAAAGAGAAGCCCTCATCTTCAAAGACCTCGAATGGACCAAAACTCACGCAACTCTCCCCTGGCAACACGTCATCATCTTCACCAAGAAAGCCGCGGCCGCCGTTAAATAGTGATTCGTGAATCGTTGAATCGCCTCGGAGCTCCAAGCTTTTGCAGTGCCAGAGGCACGACCCGATGGTAGCCGTGGGTGCAGCGCAGCAAACCCACGGATAAACGTTTGAAGGCAACTCAAGTCGCGTAGCGACGACCCGACCTTTCTCTCGATGATGGAAGTTGGGCGTTCGATGTTTTCCCCTTCTTCATTCTCCCCTCTTAATTCTTCATTTCCAAATCACAACGCCTCTATGCGCTCCCACAACGGCTTCAGATCCTCATCCACGATCGCCATCGCCTTGATCGTCCGCACATCTCCCGCGATGTCCATCGCCTTCTGCAACCAAACCCACGCCTCATCCAGCCGCCCCATCTGTGCCGCATAACACGCTAGATTATACGGGATGATCTTCTCCTTCGGAAACTGGTCCGCCGCTGGCCGCAACGCATGCCACGCCTTCTCCAATCCCCCACCCGGCGTCCGCCGCAAACTGTAAGCCCGGTGCACCCAGCCGAAAGAATCCTGTGGCGCGACCTCGATCAACCGCTCTGCCACCGTCAGTGATTCCGCCCACTCCTTCACCTCTGCGTGCAATTGCCACAACAGCTCCAGCACCTCCGGTTGGTCCCGCCCCGCTGGCGTCAATGACTGCAACTCCACCACCGCCTCGCGCGAATTGCCCAGCATGGACCAGCCGATGGCCGCATCGAACAAGAAATTGTCCGGATGCTCGAACCGCGGTTTGTGCTGTTTTTTGATCGCCATGCGCTGCTCCCTAAAAATGGAACCCAAAACCCCGGAAAGCAAGCCACAGAAGTGGAGCGTGGCCGTCTCGGCCACAGCAACGTCCTTAAGCAAAGGCTGGCCAACCTTCGTCAAAAATCCCACGACCGAGATTTCTTCCTCACGTCCCAACCATTCTGCAGGCCACCTGCACCATTCACCTTGCTGTGCCTGCGAACGGACACGCTCTCTCCACTTTGCTCCTTTCCCTTCGATGTTTCCCCACCATTGGCCCGCCGGTTCACCCCGTGCCGACAGGTCGGGGTGCAACCGGCCTTGTTCCTTCGCCCCATTCCGTCTTTACTCAGCGCATGGGCAAACGGCCGGAACCGAAACCAATTTTATTCGCTGACCTCAAGCTGAAGGCCGCCTCCGCGCAAACCGCGTCCTTCACCACCAAGGCCGGCCGCATCGAACTCTCCGTCCTCGCCCCTGACCTCATCCGCCTCCGCGCCACGCGTAGCAAATCTTTCAACGAAGGTTCCTTTGCCGTCGTCGAGCAGTCTCGCCCCGCTGTCGCCACAAACATCAAAGAGCGCAAGCAACACGTCGAACTCAGCACCGAACAGTTCCGCTTTCGCCTCGATAAAGCTCGTGGCACCTGGCACATCACCGATGCCAAAGGCTGGTTGATCCTCGAAAGCAAGAACGCCATCGAGCACAGCAAGAAAACCGGCTTCACCGTTCGACTCGGCCTGGAGAAAAAAGAGTCCATCATGGGCCTCGGTGAATGCACCGGGCCGCTCAACAAACGTGGTCTCATCCGCGATTTCTGGAACATCGATGTCCTCGGCCACGCCTCCTGCATGCACCCGGCCTTGCGCAGCCTCTACATCGCCATCCCCTTCGGCATCGGCTGGCGACAAGGCCGCGCCTTCGGCATCTTCTGGGATAACCCGGGACGCCAATCCTGGGACCTCGGCTGCACCACCGATGACGTTTGGAAGATGACCGCCACCACCGGCGATGTTGACCTCTACATCTTTCTCGGCCCCGCCCTGCCCCAGATTGTCTCCCGCTTCAGCGAACTCACCGGGCGCATGCCTCTGCCGCCCAAGTGGTCCCTCGGCTATCACCAGTCGCGTTACGGTTATCCCTCGCGCAAGCGCATCGAGGAAGTCGCCCGCACCTTGCGCCGTAAACAGATCCCGTGCGATTGCATCCATCTGGACATCCCGCACATGGACGCCTACCGCGTCTTCACCTTCGGCAAGACGTTTCCGAAGCCCGGCGAGATGATCCGCCAGCTTGCCATCAAAGGCTTCAAACTCACCGCCATCCTCGATCCCGGCGTGAAGATTGATCGCAAGTTTCCCGTCTATCAAAGCGGCCGTCGCTTCGATGCCTTCGTGAAAGATGCGCTCGGCAAAGACGTCGTGGGCCAAGTGTGGCCCGGCAAATCCGTCTTCCCCGATTTCTTCCAGCTCGATGTCCGCAATTGGTGGGGCGATGAGCAGGCCGCCCTCAGCCGCCTCGGCATCCTGGGCCTGTGGAATGACATGAGCGAACCCGCCGCCTTCGATCTGCCCGGAAAAACTCTGCCCTGCAATGCCAAGCATCACACCACGTTCGGCGTAAAGACACACGCGGAAGTCCACAACGCCTACGGCCAGTGCATGACCCACGCCACCTATGATGGCATGCTCGCCGCCGCACCGGATCGACGCCCCTTCGTGCTGAGCCGCGGTGGTTACGCCGGGATCCAGCGCTACGCCGCCATCTCCACCGGTGACAACAGTTCCACTTGGGAAAACCTCACCGAGACGATTCCCATGCTGCTCAATCTCAGCCTCAGCGGCGTGCCTAACTGCGGCGCCGATGTCGGCGGCTTCCTCGAGAATGCTTCCGGCGAAATCCTCACCCGCTGGATTCAGCTCGCCACGTTCACACCGTATTTCCGCAACCACACGAATAACGAATCTCGTGATCAAGAGCCTTGGGCTTTTGGCCCTGAGGTAGAAGGCATCTGTCGCCGCTACATACAGTTGCGCTATCAACTGCTCCCGTATCTCTACTGCCTCTTCGCCGAAGCGCGTGAAACCGGCGCGCCCATCATGCGTCCGCTCGCGTGGCATCATCCGCAAGACGCGATCGCCTCAAGCTGCGGGGATCAATTCCTGCTGGGTGAAAATGTTCTCGTCGCGCCCATCATGCAACCCGCTGGCGTGGCCCGCAGCGTCTATCTGCCGCGCGGCACCTGGTTCAACTTCTGGAACGGTGAAGCCTTCGATGGCGGCCAGCACATTCTCGTGCAAGCCCCGCTCGACATGCTCCCCGTCTTCGTCCGCGCCGGAACCATCCTGCCCTTCGGCCCCGTGCAACAATACGTCGGCGAAGTGGCCGAACCCGCTCAAGTCCTCCACATCTGGCCCGGTGGCCATGGCGTGCTGGAATGGTATGAAGACGACGGCGTCTCCAACGAGTATCTCACCGGCCAATTCAGCCGTCGCCGCATCGAAACCAAACCCGTTGGCGAACAAACTGAAATCATCATCGGTGCCAGCGAAGGCGATTTCCCAAGCCCGCACCAAGCCTGGCGCATCATGCTCCATCAGCAGGACAAGAAACCGAAGCTGACCATCAACGGCCGCAGCTTCACTCCGCATCACGAGAAAGAATGGGGACTGGCAATCATTGACCTGCCGGTGGTAAAGCAAGAAATCAGGATGCGTGTAAGGTAAGATACAGCGATGACAGTCGTCCGAAGCAATTGCCTGGTCTTAAACTATTCTCGAGGCAGATAAGGCGCATCACGCGTTTTATCGTTCACTTGGACGTGAAAGGCGGTGAAACCCTGCCTTACATGAACAAATCGTATGAGCCACATACGGGTCTGGCTATCATAACGGACATCCTTCAGTTTGTATTCCTCCATCCGTCTCCCGTGCTTTTTAGCCGTTTCGGCTGCGACTTGCACTGCCTCTGATTCCTTAAGTTGCGGCCCGGGTAAAGCACTTTGGACACGAGAGCGATTCAAACCCGAGTGCTGGCAGCCAACACAAAGCACCATTATATCTAAAAGAAAAATTCCCAGCACGGAAAGGAGCTTGTGCATAGCAGACGGTAAGTTTGGCACGATGATTCAGTCAAACCGAAAGGCGAATGTGGTGACTTTGCTAAACCCAGCATCTTGATAAAAAGCGTGCAGCCACGCCCCGTTTCTGTCTAATGAGGGCATGGATGCTTTGTTGAAGTTGTTACATGAGAACGCGGCCCTGAAGCCGGCGCAGTTGTCGGCCATGCTCAACCAGCCGGAGGCGGATATCACCGCCAAGATCCGCGCCTATGAAGAGGATGAGGTCATCCTCGGCTACCGCACCATCCTCAATGAGGAAAAGCTGGGTGTGAACATCGTCCGTGCGGTCATCGAGGTGAAGATCACCCCCGAGCGCGAAGGCGGCTTCGACCGCATCGCCCAGCGCATCGCCAAGTATGACGAGGTGCGCTCCTGCTACCTCATGTCCGGCGGTTACGACCTGCTGGTCATCGTGGAAGGCGAAGACCTCCGCGAAGTCGCCCGCTTCGTCTCCGAGAAGCTCGCCACCATCCAAGGCGTCCTCTCCACCGGCACCCACTTCATGCTCAAGCCCTACAAGGAACAAGGCGTGCTCATGAAGAAAGAACGCAACGAAGAGCGTCTGGCTGTCTCCCCGTAATCCTTCCCGACATTTTAAGAACGAAGGCCGCAACACATGTTGCGGCCTTTTCCATTTCGTCAGGCGTGCATTTCAGCAATGCACCAGATATCATGTGGCCATCAATGAAAACCCATCGCGCCGCACTCTGTCTCGGACTCCTCGCGTCCCTCTGGTTTTCCTCCGCAGAAGCCGCGGAACCGCGCACCCTGCGCGATATCGAGTATGCCCGTGTAACCGACAAACCGCTGCTCCTCGATCTCTATCTCCCCGCGCCCACCAACACAGCTCTACCTCTGCTAATCTACGTCCACGGCGGCGCCTGGCGCTCCGGCACCAAGAACGACGTGCCCATTCTTCCGCTGCTCGAAAATGGATACGCCATCGCCAGTGTAGAATACCGGCTCACTCCCGAGGCACCTTTTCCGGCCAATATCCACGACCTAAAAGCATCCATCCGCTATCTGCGCGCCAAGGCTGGCGAGCATGGCTATGACCCGAAACGTTTTATCATTGTCGGCTCTTCCGCTGGCGGACATCTCGCTGCCCTCGTCGGCGTGAGCAACGGACATAAAGAGTTGGAAGGCAAGGTCGGCAAGTTTCTGGATCAATCCTCCGATGTGCAGGCCATCGTGAGCTTTTACGGTGCCGCCAATCTCCAGACCATTCTAAAACAATCCACTTCGCGCGGTCTTGAAGTGCGCGTGCCCGCCCTGCAACTGCTGCTCGGCGGTCAGCCCGATGAAAAACCCGACCTCGCCAAACTCGCCAGCCCCGTCGCACAAGTCGATAAGAACGACCCGCCACTGCTGCTCATCCATGGCGATAAAGACCCGCAAATGCCCATCGAACAGTCCTACGAGCTGCAAGCCGCCTACGAGAAACTCAAACTACCGGTGCAGTTTGAGATAATCCACGGCGGTCTCCATGGTGGAAAAGAGTTCTACGACAAGCAGCGCATGGACTTGGTGGATCAATTCCTCAAAAAGCATCTGCGCTAACGGAAAAACAGGCGCTCCGTTCAGCGTCCATCGTTATAACCCTTGGTCTTATCTTCCTGCCGTGGCGTCAACGGCGGTGGTGTGATACCCGCATCGCGCATCACCTGATGGATTGCTGTGATGGTTTCCGCTGAAGGTTTGAAATTTCCCGGCCGATATCCCTCGGCGATGAGCAACGGCGACCAGCCGTGCTTGTTTTTCTGACTCCAGATTTCCGGCTTGGCACCTTTGGCCGCCAGCAGTTGCACCATCTTGGGCAGGCTCTTGTAGGCCGCGCCATGCATGGCCGTCTCCCCGCTTTTATCCACCGTGTCCACTACCGCCCCGAGCGAAAGCAGATAACCAACGGCCTCCAGGCACTCGGCCTCAGTTCCCGCCTCTTCCGTCGGTGCCAGACACCCAAAGCCCGCCGCTGCCATCAACGGCGTCGTGCCTTCCTTGTTCGGCAGCAGCGGATCAGCCCCCAGTTCCACCAGCAATTTCATGAGCGGCACATCCGCCGTCTTGGCCGCCATGAGAAAAGGTGTCGCTCCAAATGTGCTCAATCTACCTTTGCCCGTTGAGCCTTTCTCAAGCTGCGCATTCACCTTGGCTCCCGCAGCCACGAGTTGTCGCACAAACTCCAGGCTCGTCAATTTCCCGGAACCTTGTGGTGGTGGTTGACCGGAATCATCATCGCCACGATTCGGCTTACGCACCCATGTGATCATATGCAATGGGGCGAAACCAGAGCGCTCGTCATTCGGATTGGCCCCCGCCTTGATCAATTCCATCGCCAGCTCGAAATGGCCGTTTTCAACCGCCAGAATCAAAGCGCTCGTGCCATTGCCCGGGGCACGGCTGTTCGCCTTCCTCTCGGTCTCGATGGACTCATTCGCATCAATGCCCGCTTTGAGCAAGACACGAACCACCTCGGCGCGCCCATCGCGCACCGCAAACAACATCGGCGTGAACCCCGACTTCAACCGAGCGCGCGGATCAGCACCCGCTTTGATTAGCGCCTCCACAACCACCGCATGCCCCTCCGCAGCCGCCCACATCAGTGGCGTCTGCCCTTTGCGATCCGTCGCATCCACTTTCGCGCCACGTTCGAGCAAAGCCTTCACCGGTCCAACACGGCCCGTGCGTGCTGCCGTGTGCAAAACCGTTTCCCCACCCAGCAACACCGTATTGGCATCCGAACCCGCTTTGAGCAAAGCCCGCACGATTTCCTCATGGCCATTCACACACGCGAGGCTCAATGGTGTGACACCATAACGATTCGTCGCGCCAGCATTTGCACCCGCGGACAGCAACGCTTGGACGCTGGCTATGTTCTCGTGTTGTGCTGCCCAATGCAGTGCGGTCATGCCATCCGCTTGCGCGGCCTTCGCATCCGCCTTCTCCTTCAGGAGGGATTGCAACCGGCTCCATTCCGCACGCTCTGCCGCGTCGGCCATGGGTGCCGAGGCAGTGAATGCCGTTTGAATACCTGCCAGCAGCAGCATCCCTGCAAAAATCGTCCGCAAAGTCCGGCGACTGGTTTCAACTCGTGTCATTGCGTGAGTAGAAATCAAATGCCCAACGGTTCGAACAATTCATCCACCTTGCCCGTGCTGTCGGCGAACTTGTCGATCCGCACACCCGCCTTGTCGAGCATCGTCAGATGCAGATTCGCCAGCGGCGTCGGTTTCTCATAGCGGATGTGTCGTCCGCCCTTCATGCCACCGGCCGCGCCGCCCGCCACCAACACCGGCAGGTTCACATGATCGTGCACATTCGGATTACCCATGCCGCTGCCATACAGGAGCAGGGAATGATCGAGCAATGTCCCGGCCCCATCCGTAGTCGCTTTCAGTTTGCCGAGGAACTCGGCGAAGAGGGACACATGATACTGGTTGATCTTCGCCATGCGCGCGATCTTCTCGGGATCATTGCCGTGATGGGACAGCGGATGATGCGGGTCCGCCACGCCGATCTCTGGATACGAGCGGTTGCTGGTCTCGCGCGCGAGCTGGAAGGTGATGACCCGCGTGACATCGCCTTGCATGGCGAGCACCTGCAAATCGAACATCAGCCGCGCGTGGTCTGCATAAGCCGCGGGCACGCCAGTAGGCCGGTCCAGATCAGGCAAAGGATTGTCCTTCACATCCGTCTCCGCTTTCTGAATGCGCCGCTCCACTTCGCGTACGCTATCTAAGTAATGACTGACCTTCTCCCGATCCGAGGGCCCCAGCGAACGCTCCAACCGCGCGATATCGTCCTTCACGAAATCCAGGAGACTCGCGCGCTTGCGCAAGGCCGCCTGCCGTTCCGCCTTGCTGCCGCCCTCACCGAACAACATCTCGAACACAATTCGTGGATGCGCTTCTGCCGGCAGCGGCGTGGTGGGCGAGGACCAGGAAAGATTGTTCTGATACACGCAGGCGTAGCCGTTATCGCATTGGCCTACCGTCTGCATCATGTCCATCGCCAGTTCGAGCGAAGGCAATTGCGTGCCCTTGCCGATGTTTTGCGCCGCGATCTGGTCCACCGTGGTGCCCAGATAATAGTCGTTGCTCTCCGTGTGCTTCGCCCGGGCCGCACTGAGGAAGGCGGCATTCGAAGTCGCATGCGTGCCCGGATACGCGTTTTGTAATTCCAGATTCGTGATGACCGTCACGTGCTCCTTCACCGGCTTGAGCGAACTGAGGATGAAGGAGAGTTCGTCCAGCTTGCCTTTGCCCGGTGGCGTCCAGCGTGGCAGGTCTGCGCCCATGGGCATGAAGATATAACCTAGTCGTCGCACCGGTGCTGCCGCTGTCTTGGCCTGCGCGGTCAGCGCGGGAACCATGGCGTCGAGTAATGGCAGCGCGAGCGTGGCGCCGATGCCGCGCAGAAAAGTGCGGCGCGGCAACGCAGTGCGGGTGGTGAACGTGCTCATAGGGTTTGCCTCATTCTAAATGGCGGGCTGTTGACGATTCCAAGGATAATCGCGGAAAAACGGTAATCCTCTTTGCTCGCGGACTTCAACACGGCGCGCACCGCAGGACCATCATAAGTCTCCACGCCGCGACCTAGCGCGAACGTGAGCAGTTTCTCCGTCAGTGTGCCTGCAAAGATCTCTGGACGGTTCAATAACCCGGCTTCGAGTCCGCTCACACCAGTGAAGCGACTGCCATCCGGCAACCCACCCGATGCATCCACCGGCACGCCTTCTTCCAGATTCCGCCATTGGCCCACAGCATCAAAGTTTTCCAGTGCAAAGCCGGGTGGGTCGATAAAGTCATGGCAACTCGCACATGCGGCATTGGCCCGATGTGCTGCCAGCCGTTCACGCACGGGCAGCTTGGCCGAGACGCTGTTGTCATCTAGCGCAGGCACATCCGGGGCAGGCGGTGGCGGCGGCGTTCCCAGCAGATTCTCCAACACCCATTTGCCACGGATCACCGGCGAGGTACGCGTGGAGTAGGAAGTCACGGTCAGCACACTGCCATGGCGCAACAATCCGCCACGATTGCTCTCCGGCTTCAAGGCGATAGGACGGAAGTGGGTGCCATAGACATTGGGGATGCCGTAGTGCTTCGCCAACCGCTCGTTCAGGTAAGCGTGATCTGCTTTCACGAGATCAAGCACACTGCCGTCTTCGCGCAAAATCTCCGCAAAGAGGAGTTCCGTTTCACTGCGAAAGGCCTGCCGCAGATTGTCATCGAAGTCCGGGAACAGGCGACCATCTGGCGTGATGGATTCCAGATTGCGCAAGTGCAGCCATTGATTGGCAAAGTTTTTGACGAGTGATTGCGCCCGCGAATCCGCAAGCATACGGCGCGTCTGTTTGGCTAGCACTTCGGGTTTGCCTAATTCACCGCGTCCCGCCAAATCGAGCAATTCATCATCGGGAATGCTGCTCCACAAAAAGAACGAAAGCCGCGAGGCCAGCTCCACATCACTGACGCGATAGACGGTGGCACGCGGCAGATCTTTCGGCTCCGTTTCCACACGCAGCAGGAATTCACGGCTCACTAGTACCGCGCTCAAAGCTGCTTCGATACCGGCGTCAAACCCGGCCTCCTTGCGTCCCTCGCTGAAGAACGGCAGCACCCGCGCCACATCAGCCTCCGTGACCGGGCGCCGATACGCCCGGCGTATCAAAGTGGATAAAATCTGTTTCGCACAGGCCTCCTCATCAGCCGGCGCCTTGGGTCGCGTGATGAACAGGCGCTGGCGACTGGGAGTTTCTCCCGCACCTTTGGCATAATACGGCCCGGTGATGGACACCTGATAAATCGCCGGACCAATGCGCGGATGCCGGTGGAAATTGAAGTGCGCATTGTACGGCTGCCGCTGCGTTTCCAACAAAGAGGAGGGATTTTTCAGGAACGTGACGCCGAGTTGATGCGGTCCCGCCTTCACTGGCAGACGGAATTTCAGATGAGCATCCACTTGCTCAAAACCCTTTCCCGCCGCTGGCGGTTTCACGGTGAAAGTCCGCACCTGTTCTTTATCCACCAGCACGACGACTTCATGCGGTTCCTTCAAGCCCTCGACATCTTCATTGCGATCGCGGGTGAGGCGTATCTGGATCTCATACTCGCCTTCTTGCGGAAAGGTGTAGGGCAGCAACGCCCCGCCGCGCGTGCCGAAGGGCAATCCCTCCACGCGCTCCTCTTGGGTGATATCGGGCCGGATACGGATGGTATCGCCACCGGGCACCTTCTGGTCGCTGCCAACCGCAAGTCGACTGATCTTCTGCGCCGCACTGATATAGCGGTCAAGCAAAGTGGGTGACAACGTGCCGACAGTCACATTGTCAAAACCATGGCTCGCTTCATCCGCTGGCAGTAGCGCTGCAGCATCGATATCGAGCGCGAGCAGATCGCGGATGGCGTTCTGATACTCCGTGCGCGTGAGCCGACGAATGGTTTCCGTGCGGCCCGGCGTAGGGTGCATGGCTGCCACAGCATCGAGCCTGCCCTCCAAGACGTTCAAAGCCTGTTGGTACTCGGCCTCACTTGGGCGGGATGGTTTGCCAGGAGGAGGCATCTGACGGGTGCGCAACCGGCGGATGACGTCCTCCCAGGCATCAGGATGTTTCGTGACATCTTCCGTAAGAATGGCGGCGAGGTTCAAGCCGCCTTTGGCCGTTTCTCCATCGTGACAGTCCGTGCAAAACTTGCTGACCAAGGCTGGTGCAGCAACAGTCTTTGAACCCGCCACTTCCGCCGTCTTGGGCTGCGCCGCCGAGCCACCAGCCACCCACGTCAGCCATCCGATCAAAACGACCGGCCAGTTGTGGAGATGGAGTTTCATTGCGGCAGGGATGAACGCATACAATGTGGCGACGGCTTTTATCTGGCTTACCTCTTAAAGCCGCTTTTAGCAAGTGCCACTGTTGGCCAAAACTGCCCTCCCTAAAAGAAACGGGCCGCCCGAAGGCGGCCCGTTGATGCAATTGGACCCAGCCAGCTTACTTGGCCTTCGGCGGGGTCGGGCTGTAGAACTTGTAGTTCATCCCCTGCTCATTGATCACAAAGCCGCCCACGGAGAAGTGGAAGTATTTCTCGATCGCTGAGAACTCAGGCAGCAGCGCGAAGTCAAACCACTCCGCCCGGCGTTTCTTGCCCTCTTCATTCACCATGCCGCCGGAGAACAACATATCGAACATCTCCGGGTTCTTGCGCAAGGCCGTGATCATAACCTTTGCCGTAGCCGCCTGATTCTCATAGACCAACAGGCCGCTGGACATGCCACCCACCTTCTGGGCCGCTTCCGCCAGGCCTGCCGTCTCCTTCAAGGGCCGTCCGCCACCTTGGGCGCTGCGCACGTATTCCTCGACCATGGAGGCTTCCGTGGAGAAGGCCACATAACCGCCGCTCGCCACATAGTGCAAGGCGCGTTCCACCGGGCGTTTACCATCCGCGCTCACTGTGGCAGGCATCGGCAATGTGAAGATCTTCTTGCCGAGGAACTCGCGTTCTCCTTTGTCGCCAGCGCCGCCCGCCATGGGCGAGACGAGGAAACTGCTGCCCGTCTTGATCGCTGAAGCCAATTGCTCGGCATTGGGCGAACCTACCAAAACGATGGAAGGCGGTGAGGCAAGCTGCTCGATGCTCGTGCCGGTCGGGGCTTTTTCATAGGAGATGATATCATCGCCGAGATTGCCGATGAGCTGTTTTTTCAAGTCGAAGTTCGGGTCTTTGTCCTTGCCGGCCGCGCCGAGCGTCATCTGGAGGAGGCCGCCCATCTGTGGCGAGATGGAATTCAAGGTGCTCTCCACCGTGGTCCAGAGCTTCTGACCATTCAAGCGCCAGCGCATGAACTTCGTGACGTCCGCCGAAACAAAGTCGGGCGGCGATGAATCTTTGGCTTCCGGCACCAGGATTTGGAAAATCCCTTTGCGCTGGTCTTGCGGCACGCCCAGATGCATCTGGATCGAGGAACCTTCGCCCGTCAATTGTCCGCTCATGGCCAGCGTCTTCACTCCGCGCAGACCGAGGGCTTCCATGATCTTGTCGGGCGCGGGCATTGGCATGGCATCGTCCGCTGACGGGGGCTTTTGATCGGCCATGATGGATTTGATCAGGATGTCATAAAAGCTTTGGGTGTTCACCCAGGCATAGAACATGGAATCGCGAAACATGGCGTTATGCGCGCCCTGGTAGTTCGGGACTTCGTCCAGCGTAGGCAGGCTGCCACCGCTCTGCTTGATGAGCACCTTCTCAAAGACCCGCTTGCTGTTGCCCATGAGGAAGAGGGAACCGGAACGGCCGATGGTAATCTCCGTGGGCTTCTGGGCCTTCTTGGGTTCAGCCTCCGTTTCGTCCTCGTCCTTTTCCTTCTTGGACGGGAAGGCGTTGGTCAGGATTTTGTCCATCTCGCCCGGGGGCAGGATGACGGTGTGAAAATCCACATCGCGGATCTTCTCCGTCTTCACCTGTTTGCCGGTATCGGTCCAGCGCTTGCGCAGCTCGGTCAGTTTGCTTTCCAGATCAGAACCTTTGTCCTTGCTGTCGATCAGCAGGATCAAGGCCGGTTCCTTGTCATCTTGGCCTTCCCAGCCGTCGCGCACCACGGCGATGGTGAGCTGGCCTTTGGCCAGCGCCAGATAGTCGGCGAACTTGATGCCCATCTCGCGCTCCAGCGGGGCGATGATGTCGCTGTTCCACTTGGCCATCACCTTTTTCAGGAATGGTTGCATGGCCGGCTCCGAATAAAGCTGGCTGGCGGGGTTTGACTTGATATCAGCCCGGGCTTTATCGAGATCCGGTATGGTGAAGAGCACCAGCGTATCGGAAGGCAGCAGCTTTTCCGGCGGCGGGGTTTGGGCTTTGACATTGAGGGTGAGCAGCAGCACTAGGCTGAGCACCGCGTAACATTTTCTGATCATAGAAACGGCCTGTCCTTTATTTCTTGCGGTGGCCGGCCTTCCGGCCAGATCACCGCATCTTCTTAAAAATGATGTTTGTTGATTCACCAATGGTCTGTCCGCCTACTTCTTGCCGGCTGGAACCTTCATCCGGCTTGGTGGCTCCAGATAACGATACGCGTTACTGGGATTGCCGCTATCGTACGAGTAGGCATCCCGATGGTTCAGGAAATACTTAACCGCACTTATCGGAATGGCAAATCCCAGTCCTTCGCCGAACATGATTTTCATGTTCGTCACCCCCACAACCTCGCCGCGCAGGTTGAAAAGCGGGCCGCCGCTATTGCCGGGATTGATCTGCGTGGTCGTCTGCAAGTAAAGCTCGCCCTGCATCTGGCGCGTCTTGGTGCTGACGATGCCTTCCGTCACCGTGCGCTCCAAGCCCAAGGGGCTGCCGATGGCGAATACCCGTTCGCCAACCGCCAAACCATCAGCCTCGCCCAAAAGCACCGGCACAAACTTCGGCAGATTTTCATCCTCAATCTTTAACAGCGTCAGGTCCGCGAACTTGTTCATCGCCACGATGCGCACCTGCTTGTAGGACTTGCGTTCGAGCTGCCCTTTCTTCTGGTGATAGACCTCGATGGAGATCTCCGTTTCCCCCTCGATGACGTGAAAATTGGTGATGAGGAAGCCGTCTTCGTTCAGAAAGAACCCGGAGCCAGTGCCGCTGGGAGTGCGGACCTGGACCACACCTTCACCGAGCTGGGCCACCAGTTCCCGCACTGACCGCTCGGCCGGAGGTGTCGTCGCCACGCGGAACAGGTCTTCCTGGATCGTGGCCGGGGGCGCAACATCGACTGGTTTAGCGGTCGCTTTTTCGGACTTCTTGACCTCTACGATCTGGTTGCGAGGGATGACGAGTACGGTATAGCCCACATCCAAAACGATCTGGTCCGGCTTGTCCGCCAGTATCTCTCCGGAAACGGCCGCCTTGCCCTTGAGCTGGATCTGCACCGGCTCGGCCGTCGCGGAAAAAGCCGCGAGGACCGCCACCGACATACCGACGAGTGGCTTCAACATGGGCCTAACCTAGAATCCCGCCTGCTCAAAGACAAGCGAGCAAAGCTACAAAAAGCGGCGGGTATTATAGATGCTCACCCGCCCAACGGGAGAGACACTGCCCGAAATGGCCACCATTGCGCGGGCGGCCTACTCGCGGCATAGTGCAACCAGCATATTTCCAAACCCTTATGAGCATTTTCCAACAGATGATGGGCAACGTCACCGAGTTTGCCCCAGATAAAGCCCAGACTGAGTTCGCACCCATCCTGGCTGAGGGTGAAAAGGTCGTGAAAGCCTTCAAACTCATCCGTGACCAGATTATCCTGACGAATCTCCGGATCATCACGATCAACAAGGAGGGGTTGACCGGCAGCAAACACTTCACGACCTCCATCCCCTACAAGTCTATCAAGATGTTCGCCAAGGAGAGTGCGGGCATCTTTGACCTGGATGCCGAACTGCGCATCTGGCTCCAATCGGAATCGGAGCCCATCAAGTGGGAGTTCTCCAAGGGCGTGGACATTAATGAGGTCTATCGGACCATCAGCACGTATGTGTTGAAGGGATAAAGGTCACGGCATGACCCTTGCCGCCAAGACAGAGTTGGCGTTACCGTAGCCGGGTTCGCATGGTTGACTCGTTTATCAAATTTGCCAGAGCTGGTCTGCTTGCGCTCCTACTGGGAGGCGTTAGTTCCAGCTTCGTCCTCGCCCAGGCCCAGCCTGAGCCGCCTTCGTTTGAAGAAGTCCTCGCCCGGGCCCAGCAGGGTGAGGTCATCATGCAGCTCACGGTGGGGCGGATGTATGAGGAGCGTGGCTCCTATACGAATGCCGTGCGCTGGTATCAGGAGGCGGTCAAGGCCGGCGATGCGGGTGGCCAGTTCAAGCTCGGGATGCTGCATGCCCAAGGGGCGGGCGTGCCCCGCGACATGGCCGCCGCCGTGAAGTGGTTCGAGCAATCCGCCCAGCAAGGTTTCGCCGCCGCCCAATACAATCTCGGCGTCTGCTGGGAGAAAGGCCTGGGCACGACGAATCGTAATTATGCAGAAGCATTGAAATGGTACCGGCTGGCCGCAGAACAAAACGACGCCTTCGCGCAGAAAGCCATGGGCGTGTTCTACGAAAAAGGCATGGGGGTGAAAGCCGATCTCGCGGAAGCCTATAAATGGTATGCCCTGGCGAGCGCCGCCGGATTTTCCGAGAGCGAAATCTTGCGCAAAAATCTGGCCGCGAAGTTCAAACCGGAAGAACTGGCTGCGGCTCAAAAACGTTTTACGGACTATGCCGCTGCCAAGGCCGCGAATTCTGCAACCCCGCCGCCACGCCTGCCGGTGGAAGCAACCGCCAAGCCTCCGACGAAAGCCAAGACCAAAGATTTCCTAGACTGAGTGCGCCGAAGAACTGTTAGAAGTTCATTCCACCGGTACTTTTTCAAAGTCTGAATCGATCACCCAGCCGGCCTTCACCTTCTCGCCTTTCATAAAGCGCTCGTAGAAGTTGCGCGTCTTCTCGTCGGAGTAAACGTATCCATCGAATATTTTTCCGTTGCCGAACATGCGCGGGTCGCCCTGTTCTTTCAGTTCCTTCTCCATCTGTTCTCGGAGCGCCTGTTTCTTCTTCTCCAGGGAGGCAGTGGTGGCGAGATTCACCAGGCAATCCGGGTCTTTCTTCAAGTCGTAGAGTTCCTCTCCCGGGCGTTTGCCGAAGGCCAGTGACCAAAATTTCTTGGAGTCAATGCTGGTGCGATTTGCGATGAGCCACGTTTTTACTGGGCTGGCATCGCAGTTGAGATAACCGGTCTCGGGATTGCACGCGGGCCAGCGGTCCGGCTCGTAGTTCTGCAAGAAGAGCAGACCATCTTTGATGATGCCTCGTATGGGATATCCCACATCACCCGGTCGCCCCACATCATGCCGCTCCTTGCCCACCAGCACATGGTCACGTTTCGGATTCACCTGTCCGCCTTTATCGGAGAAAAGGATGTCGCTGATGCTCTGGCCGCTGATCGGATGCATCCCGGACTTTTTCTGATCGACTTGCGCGAGTTCCAAGAACGTGGGGGCCAGATCGGTGAAGTTCACAAAGTCATTGATCACGCGCCCGGATTTCTTGAGGCCGGCGGGCCAGCGGATGGCGAGCGGGATGTGGTTGGAATCTTCGTAGGCCATCCCCTTCACCCGCGGAAAAGGCATGCCGTGATCGGACGTGACGATGACGATGGTATTCTCCAGTTCACCGCGTTGCTCCAGCATCGTCAGCATGCGCTCAAGATGTTTATCCGTCTGCTCCACCTCATAAGCGTAGTCCAGCATGTCATGGCGCGTCGTTTCATTATCCGGCCAATAACCGGGCACACGATCAATATCGGAGAGCTTCTTGCCGCCCTTCGCCACGCCCGAACCACCCTCATAGGCGCGATGCGGTTCGTAGGAGCCATACCAGAAGAACCACGGTTGATCGTGGGACTTTTCGCTCATGAAGTCCGCGAAGTTGGCGGCGTAATCGATATTGCTGACTGCAGGCGTCGCTCCGGGCGCTCGCCGTTTTTGATACGGCTTGCCGGTCATCTGGCGCGGTACACCGTTCGCATCCTTGGCTTCACCCGGCCCCCAGCCTTTCCCCGTGAAGCCGGTCGTGTAACCATTTTCACCAAGCACTTCGACCACGGATTTGAACTTCGCCGGGAAATAGCAGATGTGGTTCGCTGCCTCTTCGAGCTGCCAGGAGTAACGCCCCGTGATGATGATGGAGCGTGAGGGCGCGCACTTGGCGTTGGGTGTGAAGGCGTTATGGAACAACAAGCCCTCGCGCGCCACCCGATCAAAGCCCGGCGTGTTCACCCACTTCGCTCCGTAACCACTGGCATGGCCGTAAGACCAGTCATCAGCTATGGCGAAGAGAATGTTTGGACGTTTGCTCGCGGCGCTGGCGGTGATGACTGAAACGAGGAGCAGACATAATAATGCGAGGCGTGTGCGGGTCAGCATAAGTCTTGTGAGTTGGGCGATAGTATCCGGCCACTTTCTACCGATGGCAAGTTCCGCCTCCTTACGCCGGCGGCTACGGTAACATCAGCATTGCCCATGCGGGCACAGCATGAAACAACTCCCGCGTGCTGACACGTTTCTTTGCCTGGCTGCTCAGTTTTAGTTGGATCAAGAAAGGCCTGTGGCGCCGCTGGTATGATTACCTCGCGAGCTACCAGCAGGTCACCGACTGGACGTGCATGAACTATGGCTATGCCGGGTTGCCCGAAGCCAAAACTGTCGCCGTCCCCACGGCCCTGGAACCGGAACGGTGGTGCCTCCAACTGTACCATCATGTGGCGAGCGCGACGGAACTGGTGGGCAAAACTGTTCTCGAAGTCGGCAGTGGTCGTGGCGGCGGTGCGGCGTTTTTGAAGGAGGCTTTGCAGCCAGCCAGTTATGTTGGCATCGATTACTCAGACAAAGCCGTGGCGCTCTGCCGAGAACGCTACGCCACCATTCAAGGCCTCACCTTTCAGCAAGGTGATGCGGAGCAATTGCCCTGCGCGTCCACCACATTTGATGCGGTCATCAATGTTGAATCATCACACTGTTATCCGAACTTTCCCAAGTTCCTCAGTGAAGTGCAGCGCGTGCTGAAACCGGGCGGGCTTTTCCTCTACACCGATTTCCGCGATGCGGTAGAACTCGGGAACTGGCGCACGCAACTGCGCGCTTCCGGTCTGGAAATCGTGAAGGAAACCAACATCACGCCCCATGTGCTGACCGCGCTGGATATCGACGATACGCGCAAGCAAACGCTCATCCAGAAATTGATCCCAAAGTGGTTGCTGAAATCATTTCAGGATTTCGCGGGGACGAAAGGATCGGTGGTCTATCGCAACTTCGCCAACGGGCAGATGCAGTATTTCAGTTTCGTGCTGCGGAAGCCATGACGCAGATGTCTGAAATGCAGGGTGACGCAGCGAACCTTGCTTAGTTGAGTTAGTTCCGCCTCATCACTTCGACGGCCACGGATCAGAATACCGCCGGGCAGCCTTCTTCCAGAAACCTCAGGTGCTGGTTAAGGCCCTTTTGGTGGCAGAGCTCCTGCATCCAGCGCGGAGGCTCGTTCATGTCTTCAAAGGAAAGCTTGAACGTGCCGTAGTGCATCGGCACCAGCCATTTTGCTTTCAGGTCCAGGAACACTTGCACGGCATCATCCGGTCCCATGTGCGTGCGCCGGAAAGAATCGGGATAGTACGCGCCGATGGGCAGGAGCGCGATCTCCGGCGCGCAACGTTCACCGATCTCGCAGAAGCCCTCAAAATACGCGCTGTCTCCGGCGTGATACACTTTGCGCCCTTGATGCTCCAAAATGAAGCCACCGTAACCACGATGATGATCATGCAAGGTGCGGGCGCCCCAATGCTTGCTCGGCACCAGCGTGACTTTCCAATCTCCCTTCTGATAACTCTCCCACCATTTCAGCTCGATGACATTCTCGAATCCCAATCCTTTCGCGAGCGGCGCCATGCCCCACGGCATCACGCCGAGTTTCGGGTGCGGTAGCTTCTTAAGTGAGGGCCGGTGGAAATGATCGAAGTGCGCGTGCGTGAGCAGTACGAGATCAATGGGCGGCAGGTCCTCAATCTTAAGACCCGCGTGCTTGAGACGTTTCAGCAGAAAAATCCAATTTGCAAAATTTGGATCCACCAGAGCATTGAGGTCGTTGAACTGAATCAGAAATGAGGCGTGGCCGATCCACGTCAGTGCGACCTCGCCATGGTTCAACGTCGGAAACTCCGGTTTGCGATGTCCACCCGTGCGCTTGGTGATGAGCGCCTTCCAGACCATCTCATGAAAGAAGGTGCGAGGGTTGAAGTGATTGCCCGGGGTCAAGTCCTTCAAAGAGCGCGGGATACGTCGCGTGGGACGATAGGGCTCGTGGGCTTTGGGTTGGCCTTTTCCGTCACTCATATCACTCATCGCGTTTAAAGTAGCCCATCGGCGCCTGAATAAAAAGAAATCTTCGGCGTCGATATAGATGTTGGCACAAAAAGCCGACAGAAGCAAAAAGGCAAAGTATGAAAAAAGTCGTAACCGCCCTTGCAATTTGCGGAATATTGATCGCAAGCGCGCAGCAATCCCACGCCGGTGACCGTGAATGGGCCACGGCCGGCAAAGTACTCACTGGCGTCATCGCCGGAGCCGTGATCGCAAGGTCCTTCGAGCCCGCGCCGGTAGTTTATGCGCCCGCTCCCGTAGTCTATCAGCAAGCACCCGTAGTTTATCAACCGGCACCTACAGTGGTGTATCAGCCCGCGCCCGTAGTGGTGCATCCGCGCGTGGTTTACGGACGTCCGGTCCACGTGCATCCCGCTCCCATTTGCACTCCGCCGCCCCGCGTGGTGGTGTGCCCGCCGCCGGTGCATTGCGCGCCCGCTCCGGTGATCAGCCGTCACTACAGCTTCGGCCATCGCCCGCCGCATCGAGTTTGCTGGTGATTTCAGTTCCCGGGAGGAACCGAAAAATTCAGCTACCTGTCCGGTGCTTCACCGGACAGGTTTTTTATTGGCGTGAAAACTGCACGGTTCATACTAAACGGGACACATGGAAAAACTTATCGGCCAGTTAAATACTTTTCTGCGCAAACAACCGCGCCTGGGAAAAGATGTCTATATCGCGAAGTCCGCCGTGGTTCTCGGTGATGTGACGTTGGGCGACAATTCCAGTGTGTGGTACAACGCCACGGTACGCGGGGACATCAACCGCATCGAGATCGGCCATCACTCCAATATCCAGGATAACGCCGTGCTCCATCTCGCGGATGATTTTCCATGCCTCATCGGCAACTGGGTTACCATAGGCCACTCCGCCATCGTGCACGCCTGCACCATTGGTGATGAATGTCTCATCGGCATGGGCGCCACGGTCCTCGATGGTGCCGTGATCGGCGAGCAATGCATCATCGGCGCGAACGCACTGGTCACGCAGGGCACTATCATTCCCGCGGGCTCCATGGTGGTCGGCTCTCCCGGCAAAGTGAAACGGGCCCTCACCGCAGAAGAACGTGCCGGCCTGAAATACTGGGCTGAGAAATACGTAGTGAACTCCGCCTACTGCCTGCAGCACGGGATCAATGTCGGTGGACCATTGCCGACGTAAGCCGTTTCCATCTCTCGCGGAAAAACAAAAAAGACCGGCCTTCGCCGGTCTTTTTCGTTTTCAATATTTTCGAACACTCAATTCACAAACGTCGCCTCGTTCGTCTGCAAAAGCGCGTGCGCGTACTTGTCCCATGCACCCAATGTCTTCGGCGCGCTCTTCACTGCCGCGGGCTGGCGATCCATCCCTTTGCCTTTGCCCTTCGCTTTCGGATTCGCCGGTGCCGCAGGCTGGACACTTGCCACCACCGGCACCACATCAGTCGCCGGTGTGCTGCTCAGAAACGCCAGTCCCAGCTTGATCTCCGTCTCCGAAGGCAACCGCTGTAAGATCAGTTCATACAGCATCTTGATGCGGTCATCATCTTCCTCAATCGCCTTGAAGTCCTTGCGCTCCGTCAGGTTCCGCGCCTGCTCCACCACCAGCGGGCTGTTCATCATGAAGAGCGATTGCTGCGGCACGATCGTCTCATACCGTTTGCCCGTCGTGATGTCCGGATTCGCGAAATCGAAATTGTTCATCACCTCCGGCACCTTCGCGCGATCGATGTAGCCATACACCGTGCGCCGCGTGGAATACGGTTCGCTCATCAGGTTCACCGGCTTGCCGCCCATCGTTTTGTCCAGCTTGTCACCCATCGCGAGGAGTGAATCCCGCAACGCCTCGAACTCCAACCGCCGGATGTTCGCGCGCCACAGCAGGCGATTGTAAGGATCTTGCTGCGCGAACTGCGCATTGTTCTCGCTGCTCTGCTGATAGGTGTACGTCATCATGATCTTCTTGTGCAGCGCCTTCACCGACCAGCCGCTCGCCATGAAATCATTCGCCAGATAATCCAGCAATTCCGGATGGCTCGGCGGCGTGCTCTGCGTGCCGAAATCATCCGGCGTCAATACGAAGCCGTCACCGAAATGATGCATCCAGATGCGGTTCACCGCCACGCGTGCGGTCAAAGGATTGTCTTTTGAAGCGATTGACTTCGCGAGTTCCAGACGACCGCTGCCATCGCGGAAAGGTTGCTTGCCCTCGCTGAAAATCTCCAGGAACCGCCGCGGCACCACCGGCCCGCGACTGCCCGCTTCACCGCGGATGAATACATACGAATCCTTCGGGCTCTCCGAATCATTGATCACCATCGCCCGCGCAGGCGCACCCGGATGACTGCCTTCCAGTTGCGAGATGGCCGAACGCAGCCGCGTCTCACGTCCCTGCAGATTGCGCGGCAGCGCGCGTCGCAAGGCCTCGAGCGGATCTTCGTTATTTCGAGCTGCCGGAAAAATCGCCATCCGCACCGCTTCTTGGTTTACATCCGGCAACGCCTTGGCCTTGGGATTGCGGGCGGATACTTCCTGCCAGCGCGTCTCCACCGTGTTAAAGGCGCGTCCGTAGATGCCCGCCACCTGCGCCATGGAGGTCGGATAAACACCTCTGAATTGATTCGCGATGAACGGATTGATCGGCTTGCGTTTGTCCGCATTTGCCGCGATGCGCGTCGAGATCTCTTTCGATTTCGTCGCGAACTCGCTGTCCGACAATCTCGCAAATTCATGATACGGCCCCATTACCGGATCGTTACCGCGCCGCGTCCGGTTCACGACAGTCTGCCACAGCCGCACGGCTTCCTGGTTCAGCTTGTGTTTACGCACGAGCGCACCTACCTCGCTCTGCGGTTTGCCCTTCGCCTCGTCGATGATCGCCAGATACATGCCCGCGTTCTTGCGCAGGTCGCCAACGAATTCGCCCACGTCCTTGCGATAGAATTCCTGCAAGTCATTCTCCAGCTTCGCCCGCTGCGTCTGGTAGGCCTGATACTCCGGCGTCTTCTCGTTCACGTCCGTGATGAGCGGCTTCTCCTTCGGCTCCGTGGAACTCATGAAGATGCCGTGCAACGCGTAATAATCCTCCGTGGGCAACGGATCAAACATGTGATCATGGCACCGCGAGCACGCCACCGTCAGCGCCTGAAATCCCTTTGTCACCGTATCGATGCGGTCATTGATGATCTCGTTCTG
Organism: Verrucomicrobiota bacterium; assembly: GCA_021156225.1. Classification (GTDB taxonomy): domain Bacteria; phylum Verrucomicrobiota; class Verrucomicrobiia; order Limisphaerales; family JAEYXS01; genus JAEYXS01. The sequence continues at coordinate 26,935 of JAJNBN010000001.1, forward strand.
CTGGTTGTCGAAACGGTTGCCCAGCGTGATGAAGCCCAAGGCCGCCAGCGACGTCTTGTCTTTCAAGTTCATGCGGTCCGCCGCGAGCTGTTCCATGATGAACTGGTCATACGGCTTGTCCTCATTGAACGCCTTGATCACATAATCCCGGTAAGTATAGGCGTAAGGATAATGGAAATCTTCCCGCTGCCCGTTCACTTCACCCTTCGTATCCGCATAGCGGGCCACATCGAGCCAGTAGCGGCCCCAACGCTCGCCGTATTGCGGCGAAGCCAGCAGGCGATCTATGAGTTTCTCATAAGCATTGGCCGAATCGTCCGCGAGGAACGCCTTCACTTCTTCCGGCGTCGGCGGCAGGCCGATCAGGTCGAACGTCGCCCGGCGGATGAGCGTCCGCTTGTCTGCCAGTTTGTTCGGATACATGTTCTTCGCCTCCAGCTTGGCGACGATGAAATTATCGATGTCATTCTTCACCCACTGCTGCGCGTTCACCGTCGGCACGGCCGGCTTGGTGACGGGCTTGAAAGCCCAGTGATTCGCTGCCGCGGCATTGCCATAACCCTTCGCTGTCTTGGCTCCTTCGCTCTGCGGCACCGGTGCGCCCATTTTGATCCACACCACGAAATCCGCCACCACACTGCTCGGCAGCTTTTCTTTCGGCGGCATCTGCATGTCCGGATCACCATACGCGATGGCGCGGATGAGCATGCTCTTCTCCACATTGCCCGGCACCACCGAGGGACTCCCGCTATCACCGCCACGCAGCATCCCTTCCTTCGTATCCAGCGTCAGGCCACCCTTCACCTTGGCCTCGGTGCCGCTGTGACACTTGTAACATTTTTCCACCAACACCGGCGCGATCTTCGTGTTGTAGAACTCAAGCTGCTGCTTGATCACATCATTCGCGCGCGATGATGGCGCGAACACCAGCGCCAACGCACCGAGCGCGAGCGCTGCTGACCGGTTGGTTAAGGTTGGGAATTTCATACGCGTCTCACTCCGTTACGCCATGATCCCCTTAACCGGCACCCCAAAGTTGTCCGTTAAACGGAAGTCACGGCCGTTGTAACGATACGTCAGCTTCTCGTGATCGAAGCCCAGCAGGCCAAGGATCGTCGCGTGCAGATCATGGATGTGCACCTTGTTCTCTACCGCGCGCGCACCGAATTCATCCGTCGCGCCGTAGATCGTGCCGCCCTTCACGCCACCGCCCGCCAGCCATGTGCTGAAAGCCCGGCTATTATGATCGCGGCCCGGATCCGCATTGCCATTGCGATCGCGCGTCACCGTGCGACCGAACTCACCACCCCACACCACCAACGTGCTGTCCAGCAACCCGCGCTGCTTCAAATCCTTCAGGAACGCCCCCACCGGCTGGTCCACCTCACGCGCCTTCGCGGAGAGACGATCTTCCAAATCCTGATGATGATCCCAGCCGCCCTGCCACGCCTGCACGAAGCGCACCCCGCGCTCAATAAGACGCCGCGCGATGAGCATCTGCCGCCCCTGCGCCGTGTTGCCATACATGTCGCGGATGGCCTGCGGTTCCTTCGAAATGTCGAAGGCATCCGTCGCCTCCGTCTGCATCTTGAACGCCATCTCGTACGCCTCCAGCCTCGCTTCCAGTTGGATGTCCTTCTGGAGATTCTGGCTGTGCATGTAATTCAGCTTGTGGATGAGATCTAGCTGCCGCCGCTGTTCCGTCTGGGAGGCATACTGGTTCTTGATGTTCTCGATCAAGTCCTCCACCCGTTGCGACGACGTGTTGATGCTCGTCCCTTGGAACACACCCGGCAGGAAAGACGATTGCCAGTTCTGCGTGCCACCCGGCGGCACATTACCCGGACGCAGGGAAATATAGCCCGGCATATTCTGGTTCACGCTGCCCAACCCATAAAGCACCCAGGCACCCATGCTCGGTTTCGGGAGCCGCAACGAGCCCGTGTTCATCATCACCGTCGCCACTTCATG
>JAJNBN010000638.1 GCA_021156225.1 Verrucomicrobiota bacterium
CATGGCGGCTGCCTTAACAGCACCGCCACCGGCACTCAGCAAGCACCATGCCTGATCGACAAGGCAGCAATTTTGTTCATGGCTGTAGAGGGTTGGCGCGCATTGAAGTACGCGGCGCAGCGTTCGCCGTCGCAGATTACCGACACGTCTTTACTGCTCGCTCGCTATGCCGATGGTTCGCAATGGATTGCGCTGTCTCGTTCAAGCGACAGCGCCGCGCGTCGGTAAACATGAGTGCCAAGGCAAAAAAAGCCCCGCCGTAGCGGGGCTTGTTGAAAGCCGGGTCCCGGCCGATCAGTAATCCATATCGCCCATGCCGGGGTGAGCAGGCGCCGGTTTTTCTTCCTTCGGCAGCTCGGCGACCATTGCGTCCGTCGTGAGGATGAGGCCGGCGACCGAAGCCGCATTCTGCAGCGCGGTGCGCGCGACCTTGGTCGGGTCGAGCACGCCCATATCGACGAGATCGCCATACTCGCCGGTCTGCGCGTTGTAACCGAAGTTGCCTTTGCCCTCGACCACTTTGTTGAGGACCACCGAAGGCTCGTCACCGGCGTTAGCCACAATCCAGCGCAGCGGCTCTTCCAGCGCACGTATGACGATCTTGATGCCGCAGTCCTGGTCGTGGTTGTCGCCCTTCAGTTTGCTGATGGCAGCGCGAGCACGAATAAGCGCCACACCACCGCCGGGAACGACCCCCTCTTCCACCGCGGCACGGGTTGCGTGCAGCGCATCTTCGACGCGCGCCTTCTTCTCCTTCATCTCGACTTCGGTCGCGGCACCGACTTTGACCAGCTTTTTCACCCGGCCTTCGATCTGCTTCTGTTCGCCCGCCCCATCGATGATGGTGGTGTTTTCCTTCTCGATTTCGATGCGCTTGGCGCGCCCCAGATCCTTCAGCGTCACGTTCTCGAGCTTCAGACCCAGTTCTTCGGAAATCACCGTGCCGCCGGTCAGGATCGCCATGTCTTCCAGCATCGCCTTGCGACGGTCACCAAAGCCCGGCGCCTTTACAGCACAGGTCTTGAGGATGCCGCGGATGTTATTGACCACCAGCGTCGCAAGCGCCTCGCCTTCCAACTCCTCGGCGACGATCAGAAGCGGCTTGCCCGCCTTCGCCACCTGCTCCAGCACCGGCAAGAGATCGCGGATCGCGGAAATCTTCTTGTCGTGATAGAGAATGTAGGGGTCGTCCAGCACCGCGATCTGTTTTTCCGCGTTGTTGATGAAATACGGCGAGAGATAGCCGCGGTCGAACTGCATGCCATCGACCACTTCCAGCTCGTTGTCGAGACTCTTGCCGTCTTCGACCGTGATCACGCCTTCCTTGCCCACCTTGTCCATCGCATCGGCGATGATCTTGCCGATCGATTGATCTGCATTCGCGGAGATGGCGCCGACCTGGGCAATCTCCTTGCTGGTGGTGCACGGCTTGGAGACCTTCTTCAGTTCAGCAACGGTGGCTTCCACCGCCTTGTCGATCCCGCGCTTCAGATCCATCGGGTTCATGCCGGCGGCCACATACTTCATGCCTTCGGCGACGATCGCCTGTGCGAGCACGGTTGCCGTGGTGGTGCCGTCGCCGGCCACATCGGAAGTCTTCGAAGCCACTTCCTTCACCATCTGCGCACCCATGTTCTCGAACTTGTCCTTGAGCTCGATCTCCTTCGCCACCGACACCCCGTCCTTGGTGACGGTGGGGGCGCCGAAGCTGCGCTCGAGCACCACATTGCGGCCCTTGGGACCCAAGGTCACCTTGACCGCATCGGCGAGAATGTTCACACCCGCGACGATCCTCGCGCGGGCGTTCTCATGAAACTTGACGTCTTTTGCTGCCATTTGGAATCTCCTTACCCTGCGAGAAAAATTAGGACTCGATGACGCCCATGATGTCTTCTTCGCGCATCACGAGCAGTTCTTCACCTTGCACCTTCACGGTCTGGCCGGAATACTTGCCAAAGAGCACCTTGTCGCCGACCTTGAGATCGAGCGGGCGGATTTTGCCGTCTTCCAGGACTTTGCCTTTGCCGATCGCCTTCACTTCCCCTTGATCGGGCTTCTCGGCGGCGGTGTCTGGAATGACGATGCCGGATGCAGTCTTACGCTCTTCTTCCAGCCGCTTCACGATGAGGCGGTCGTGTAACGGACGAATTTTCATATCAGACTCCTCACTGATCATTTGATAGCTAAAGGTTTTTCCGACGTTGGCCGATCGCCAACGTGTTACCGACATGGGGCTGGGCCGGGAAATTTCAAGGGGACGATGGGCCCGGCCACGGCGCCCGTCCTGGATATCAGGACGGCACTACACCGTACGTCTGCTGCAGATACGATTTCAGCTCCTCGCGTGTCACGATGCCGTCCCGGTTCACATCCATGTCATCGAAGCGCGGACCAAGATTGAGATCACCCCGCGCCTCCTCCCGGGACAAACGGCCGTCGCGGTCGCGGTCGAGCTGCTGCAAGAGTGCCGCATCCGCGGCTGCAGCACGGCGGTTGTAAGTTTCCCGGTCGTCGGCCCAGGCGGGAGCGGCCAATACTGCGAACATGAGCGCAAGCAGAGAACGCATGATCCCTCCTTCCCGGTTCCACCACGGTTGTACGCATTCGTCATTCACGGCCACCGGAAAGTTTCGAGCGTAACCGGCGTTATACTTATTGCATTTGGTTTCTCTCCAGGGAGCCC
>JAJNBN010000150.1 GCA_021156225.1 Verrucomicrobiota bacterium
GGACGTTTTCCTCCTTCATAATTTTCCCTTTGCCACATACATTACCCTCAATGAGCAAGGCCGATCTCTCCTCCGAATACCTCGTCATCTCCCGTGGCCAATGGGACAAAGACCTCCCGCCCGAACGCATCCAGACCGCCATTGATGACTTCTACGTCTGGATCACCAAAATGATCGAAGACGGCAAGATGAAATCCGGCACCCGCCTCGCGAACACCGGCAAAACTGTCGCCAAAAAGAACATCACCGACGGCCCCTACGGCGAGACCAAGGAAGTCATCGGTGGCTACTGGTTCATAGTCGCAAACACCCTGGACGAAGCCGCCGCCCTCGCCGCCCAAAACCCGTGCATGCAATGCGGCCTCTTCTACGAGATCCGCCCCCTCGAACTCGAACGCGCCTCCGCCTACAAAGTCACCAACGAGACGCCCGATGAAAAAGGGCATGAAACCGTCTAATCATATTTAAAATCAGGCATATCCTTTTCCCACCATGTCAACCCCACTCGAGATTTTTGAGAAAGATTCATCAAGGGACCTCTATATTACAGATGAAATCAGACTGACAGTTCGAGAAACCAACAAAAATATCACTTTTGACGAGCAATCCGGAACAACTAAAAAAGGTAGAAAAAATAATCCAAATTCAAACGGGCTTCACAGATACGGATGAAAGAATCCCATCCCGTGACCTAATTTTTTCCAGACTCTTTGTATATACCCCATTTAAAATGCACAATAATTTAAAGCAGCATCTTGTCGCAGAAGCAAAGAAAATGGAAATAAATCTTGTGATTCGCGATGGAAATTACCTCGCACAACGCTCCAAAATGGAAAGGCCTGTAGCATTCATCTCTCATGATTCGCGAGATAAAGATGCATTTGTTCGAGAGCTGGCCAGCAATCTGCAAAAAATGCTTTGCACTGTATGGTATGACGAATTCTCACTAGTCCCGGGACAAAGCTTACGGTCATCCATAGAATATGGATTAAAGACCTGCAAAAAATGCGTTTTGGTTCTATCGAAAAACTTCATAGAAAACCAAGGTTGGACGAAAGCGGAATTCGACTCAATTTTCACACGAGAAATCTTGGAACAGAAGAACGTCGTTGTCCCCGTGTGGCATGGTGTGACCAAGCACGAAGTCTACGAATACTGCCCTCGCCTTGTAGATCGAGTTGCAATCATATCAAGCATTGGACCTGAGGAAGTGGCCAAAAAAGTAATGCTCGGGATCAACAGAGATTGATGACTGACAATTTTCCAGCCTCCACACCATGAAACCCCGTGAACTCGACCTGCCGTTCTTCGAGGCCACGCTCATCCCGCCCGTCCGCCGCCTCACCGAAGCGGAGCGTCCGGACATTTTGCTCGCCGATTACCTCCATGCCTGCGCTGCACAGTATGAACTGTTCACCACCCACCAAGAATTCACCCCGCTCCGCCTCTTCCTCAGCGGCGATGCCATCCACCTCCACGCCGTCTTCTGGTATGGCCACCCCGACCGCTGCCTCGTCCTCGTCCTGAACCGCCTCACCGAAACCATCCTCGGCCACCACTTCCTGCATCTGCCCGACAGCCCGGACAAACACACCTGCCCCGTGCCAGTTTCCAAACCGCCACCGCACCGCACCCACCCCGAAGCCAAAGATCTCCCGAAAGAGTGACGCAAACGGATTATCGCAGATACCTTGCTTAACGGCCTAGGAACACGTTCTCTCTTCTAAGTGGACATAACTGTAACCAACTCCCTCCAGCTCCGCGATGTCCGCGAAACCGATCTCTCCCTCTTCTTCGGCCACCAACTGGATCGCGAAGCGAACTACATGGCCGCCTTTACCGCCCAGGACCCGACCGATCGCGACGCCATCTTCTCCCGTTGGAAGAAAGTCCTCACGGACCCGACCGTGATCTTCAAGACGATCCTCCTTGATGACCAGATCGTCGGCAGCGTCCTGAGCTATGAAGAAGAGGCCCTGCCACAGGTCAGCTACTGGATCGGCAAGGAGCATTGGGGCCAAGGGATCGCCACCCGCGCCCTCACTGAATTTCTCATGCAGTGTAATCTGGCCCGCCCCATCTATGCCCGCGCCGTGAAAGACAATCACCGTTCCCTGCGCGTTCTGAAAAAATGCGGCTTCATCATCACGGGCGAGCACCAAGACTTCGCCCACCCCCGCGGCACCGAAGCGGACGAATACACACTGATCCTGAACTAACCAATCCCCTATGACCTCCAGCGTCACCGAACTCCCCTTCAACCGTTTCCTCGGCCTTCAGCTGGCCGCCACCTCTGACCGTGTCTTGCAACTCCCCGCTGGCGGTCAATACCTGAACCACCTCGGCACCGTTCACGCCAGCGCCCAACTCGCTCTTGCCGAAGCCACCAGTGGTGAATTCCTCCTGCGCGCGTTAGGCTCCACCGTCGGCGTCGTGCCCGTCGTGCGCCGCTTGGAAGCCAAGTTCCGCAAGCCCGCCAATGGTATTCTCACCTCCACCGTCACCACTCCCCCGGAAGCACTCGCTGCCCTGCGTGCCGATCTCGCCGCCAAAGGCCGCACGCTCATCAGCGTGACGGTGGAACTGCATGATGAATCCGGCGCTCACACCCTCTCCGCCACCGTCGAGTGGTTCATCACGAAAATACCGCCCGGCACATGACGCTGTACATGGTCCTTGCCCGGCATTATTGGAGAAAGTATTGATACATCATGGATATGCGCACAGGCAGTGAGCCGTTGCATAAAGGTTATCGTATCATTCAGCTTTTGCTTCTGCTGGTTGTTTGCGCCCTGTTGTTCCTCGGTGTAGCGAAGTATTCATTTCCAGGCTCTGCCGCCCAAGAACCGGACGCCCAGACATATGCTTCACGGCGATCACAGGCGGTTCCCCAGCCTTCACCAAAACCAGAAGTTTCCGATTCAGAGCGCTCATACTTTGGCTACTGGTGGTTACGGAACCCGGCAGGCAGGCTAACGCCTGAAGAAACACCCGATGAAATGCCGCTTCAAATGACATTATCTGATATTAAGGAACAGACTCCTTCGATTGATTTCGTCCGCCCTCCAAGCGCTTCCGCCACGGCCTCGGGAAAAATAGGAACGGTGAATGTGATCCTAGTGCTGGAGCATGTTTTTAAGAATAAAACCCATCCCCTCTATTCAAATGAAGATTACAAGGTCCTCCTGCCGAAGATCAAAGCGGCCACCGCCAGGGTCGGCGCAGCCGATGACTACTTTCTTATTCTGGAAAATTCCATGGGAGAATTAAATTCAAGACCGTTTTTGTTCATCACCGGTACAGTCACCGATGTCACTCAAGCGGTGATCGCCGAACTTAATGCCGAGCCACAAATCGCCTCTCAGCGATAACGAGCCCCGTATTGATGTTTAAACCTGAGAAAATCAGATTCCCCGCGGAAATTCCTGTTCAATTGGTCACTGAAACCAACGCCACCGTGCTGCGCTATCTGGCCGATAAGTCCGCCCACTCGGACATCTGCGAGCCTCTGGACTGGGCCCGCAAGGAATTACCCGGCACCCGTCTCTACTGCCCCGACTGGCACAGTTACCGTTATGTTATCGCCTACACGAACAACCACATCTTCGCCTTCACCATCGGAATGAACAGCATCGGCGTGCGTCTCCCGCCTATCTTGTCGCGTTCCCTTTACCGCCGCACCATTTCTGCCTTTTCGGTGTTTCACTCGATAGCATTCGACTTTTGAGTGTACCGAACTTATTTTCCGGATCGCATGATTAGAGGCTTTTCCAGATCGCTGGCCTTGGTCGTTCTGCTGCTTGCCGTGGTATGGGACGGCCAGTTGCATGCTGCCACCGCATGGCGCATTTCCTACCTGAACGCCGGTGTCGCCAGCCTGGACCAAAAATGGCTGGGCGTGGATTACGAACGCGCGACCCAGGCGATCATCACCGAAAAAATCCCTCTGCCCACCTTCAACGATTCCAAGGGTAAAGAGGTGTTGAAGCGTATGGTATCCGAGGAAAATCTCGCTTTCATCCAGAACAAAGAACTGTCCGTCGCCACCCGTTTCGACAACTTCATGCTCATGCAGACCAGCCTGAGCGCCTTGCTCGGCCACTACGTGACGATCGCCAATCAGGGGAAAGTTTCCCTGCCGGATGAACTCATCGCCTTCTACGGTTTCATGTTGAAAGCCGCCGCCAGCGGCATCGGCCTGACCGATGAGTTCATGGCCACCATCCCGCAGGACGACAAGTATGAAACCCGCATCGAGGGCCTGAAGAAGACCCGCAAAGCAATCATCGATATGTTGATAGGCGCCGAGATGACGCTGAACGAAAACTACTATTCAAAGAGAAACCGCGCTGATTTGCTGCTGGTCGTATCCGAGACTTTGCCCCGTTTCAAACCCATCCTGCCTCGCGACTTTCAGATCGAATATCGCGTGAAACTGGAGAAGCAAAAAACGAAGTTCAAGGACAAGAAGAGTCTGCAACGGCTGAATCAGATGACGGAACTGCTCGCTGGTTAAACACCCGCCAAACCAGCCATCTCACCCCCCGTCGCCAACTGCATCACCGCCTCCTCGCTTAGCTCCTCGCGCGCGAGTTCCCCGGTTATGCACCCCTCATGCATCACCAGCGCGCGATCCGACATCCCCAGCACCTCCTCCATGTCGCTCGACACAAACAAAATCGCCATACCCTCCCCTGCGAGTTCCTCCATCAAGCCATAAATCTCCGACTTCGCCCCCACATCGATCCCCCTCGTCGGCTCATCCAGTAAAAGCACCTTCGGATTCATCGCCAGCCACTTGCCCAACACCACCTTCTGCTGATTGCCGCCGGAAAGGAACTGCACGAGTTGTCCCTCGCTCGGCGTCTTCACTTTCATCTGCTCAATCATCTGGCGGCTGATCTCGTTTTCCTTCGCTCGATTCAAGAATCCGCTCTTCTGATCGCGCAACAAACTCGCCAGACTCAAATTCTCCCGCACCGCCATTTCCAAGATCACCCCCTGCTGTTTCCGATCCTCCGGCACCAACGCCAAGCCCGCCGCAATCGCGTCAATCGGTGAACCGATCTTCGTCTCCTTCCCCGCCACCTCGATCGTCCCGCCCTGTGCTGGCGTCACCCCGAACAACGTCAGCAACAACTCCGTCCGCCCCGCACCGACCAATCCCGCCATGCCCACGATCTCTCCCGCGCGCAACCTCAGTTCGATCTCTTTCGTCGGATGCACCGGCGTGCGCAAGCCCTTCACCGTCAGCACCACCTCACCCGGCGTGTGCGGCGCATGCGGATAAAACTGCGAAAGCTCCCGCCCCACCATCAGCTTCACCATCGCCTCATGCGTGATGCCATTCGTCGCCAGTTCGCCCGCATTCTCTCCATCCCGCAACACCACCACCCGATGCGCCACCGCCCTTACTTCGCTCAACCGATGCGAGATATACACGATGCTCACCCCGCGCCCGCTCAGGTCCTTGATGACTTTGAAAAGCTGCTCCGCCTCCTTGTGCGTCAGGCTGGATGTCGGCTCATCCATGATGAGCACCCGCGCATTCACCGAGAGCGCTTTCGCGATCTCCACCATCTGCTGATGTCCGATGGTCAAATCCCGCACTAGCGTCGTCGGTTCGATGTCCAAGCCCACCATCGCCAGAAACTGTTTCGCCTCCGCACACTGCCGCGCCTTGTCGATCATCCCCAGCTTGCGCGGTTCGCGACCGAGGAAAATATTCGCCGCCACATCCAGATTATCCGCGAGATTCAGCTCCTGATGAATGAGCGCGATTCCCAGCTTCAACGCCGCCTGCACCGACTTGATCTCCACCACCTGCCCCTCCAGTAAAATCTCCCCCTCCTCCGGCTGCTGCACCCCCGCGAGAATCTTCATGAGCGTGCTCTTCCCGGCCCCGTTCTCGCCCAATACCGCCAGCACATCGCCCTTTGCCAGTGAGAGATTCACATTGTGCAAAGCCCGCACACCCGGGAAACGTTTGCATACGTTCCGCACCGTCAAAAGCAATTCGCTCATTCGTCTCCCTTCCGCCCTTTGCCCTTCGCCAGCTCATCAGCCCGCTTCGGGTCATGGTTCGGATTCGGCACTGGCATTTGTGCATTCACCTTTTGACGCCACTCCGCCAGCGCCGTCCTCAATTCCTTCGCCCGTTGGGGTTCCTTATCCGCTAAATTTTTCTTTTCGCCCAAGTCGTCCTTTAAGTTGTACAGCTCCACCGATGCCGTCTCATAGAACTCGATCAGCTTCCAATCGCCCCGGCGAATCGCACTTGCCGGTGCGCTATGATGATAGTGCGGCAGATGCCAGTAGAGCGTATCACGCTTCAAATTCGCTTTCGGATCTTTCAACATACCCGCCAGACTCATTCCATCCATCGTCTGCTTCGGCGGTGCGGAAGCTCCGCCCAAATCCATCAGCGTCGGATACACATCCACCGTGATTGCGGGCGTATCACACTGCGTCCCCGCTGGCACCTTGCCCGACCAACGCGCTATGGCCGGGATGCGGATGCCGCCCTCATACAGCGTCCCTTTCTCCCCACGCAAAGGCTGGTTGGACGTCACGATGCGCCCGCTCTGTTCATGCTCTAGCCCTCCATTGTCCGAGAGGAACAAAATCAACGTGTTCTCAGCGATCCCCAGCTTATCCACCGTTTCTATGATGCGCCCCACGCTCTGGTCCAGTTCCTCCAAGAGCCCGGCATATTCCGGACGGCTGGGGTACCCCGCCATCGTTTTCTTCGCCTGATACTTCGCCAGCAACTCCGGCGTCGTGGTCAGCGGGATATGCACCGCGTGATGCGAGACTTGCAGCAGGAACGGCTTCGCCTTGTGCTGCTCCACAAACGCCACCGCCTTGTCCGTGAGGAACTCCACGGTCCGCTTGCCCACTGCTTTGGCATCGATCTTCGCCGTCACCGTATGACCTTGGGTTTCCTGCACCGTGCTCCAGCCCTGCTCTGCTGGACTGAAGCCCGCACCGCCCAAGTGCCACTTGCCCATATAGCCCGTCTGATACCCCACCCCGCGCAAGCGCTCCGCAAACGTCTCCACCGCCAGCGGCAGTTGCAGCGGCACCACCGGATCGATCAGCTTCGCAAACGGTCGCTTGTGCCCCGGGATGTGTTGTGTGATGCCAAACCGGGCTTGATCCTGCCCTGACATCAGATTCGCCCGCGTCGGCGAACACACCGGCCCAGCATAAAACTGCGTGAATCGCATCCCCTGTTTCGCCAGCCTGTCGATGTTCGGCGTCTCATTGAACGTGTTGCCGTAACAGCCCAAGTCCGCCCACCCCAGATCGTCCGCCAGGATGATGATGATATTAGGCTGCGCCGCTACCGCCTGTATTGAGGTCACTACTCCGCACAGACAGACCAGCACGCATACGAGCAAACTCAATCTCTTCATCATCCTCATGGATCCGTCAGATTCGGCGCCCACATCGGCGCACTCCCCAAGAACTCCGGCATCTTACCATCCGCTGGTAGCGATGCCTTCACCGCTGCCTGCAATTGCTTCGACAACTCCGCCACAGTTGCCGCGTGTTCCGACACGTTCGCGAGATTCGTCAATTCCTTCGGGTCCTTGTCATGATCGTAAAGCTCCTTGCCCTTGTTTCCCTCATCCCATTCCGTGTAACGCCAGCGCGCCGTGCGCAAGCTGTAGCCGAAGAACCCGCGGCTCGCACCTTCCGTCGGCGCAATGATACCCGGTCGCACCACATTCCCCCGCATCACCTGCGTCAACGCCCAGCCCCGGCTCTTCGCATTCACATCCTTGAGCAACGGCACCAGACTTTCTCCTTGGATATTCGCCGGCGCCTTCACCCCCGCGAGTTCCGTCAACGTCGGATACAGATCCAGCTGGCTCACCGGCGTTTTCACCACGCTGCCCTTCTTCGATACGCCCGGCGCCACCATCAGCAGCGGCACCTGCACACTCTGCTCAAAAAGGCTCAGCTTCTGCCACAAACCGTGCTGCCCCATCAGATACCCGTGATCGCTCGTGAACACGATCACCGTATTCTCCGCCAAGCCTAAGCGATCCAACGCATTCACCACCTTGCCCGCCTGCGCATCCATGAAACTGAT
>JAJNBN010000151.1 GCA_021156225.1 Verrucomicrobiota bacterium
ATCGTTTCCTCCCTCCCTACGATTGGGACTTCAGATTAAGCGCAAGTCCAGGACCCGGCCGGTTCCGCAGTGGCTACTAGAGATTCCCCGGTCTCATCTATCCTAGACTGACCGACGTCCCTTTCCCCCTCCGGCTTACGGACCCTGATCCATACGCCCGATACACTCACATATCCGTACGATTCCATAAGGATTGCCAAACGACACCAATGCATCATTGGCTTGAGGTTTCCGGGATTTCTTTTCTCCGCCCTTAATTCAAAACTTAAAACTAAGAACTGAGAATTGGCCTTTCCGCCTCTCCTTTACCGACAACGAGTTGTCAGCACAAAAAAGACTACCAAATCACCGTCAATTTCCAAACAAATAATCACCCAAAAACCGTTCTCAAACGGAACAAATTGCCGCAGAGGAAATTACAAACGAAGATTTTTTCCGATGGGGCGCGGGCTGTCTCCACCCGCAGTCCCGCATGCGGGATCCCTAAGCAAATTCAGGCGTCTCTGACCATTTTGCCTCCGAACTTTTCACTCATCGCTTGCGCTCGAGGGCATGTTTCCGTAGAAAACCTCCCCATGCCGACCGCCTCCTCCAAGTCTGCCAGCAAAACGGCGACTTTTGACCTGAACGCGTATCTCGCTGAGCGCACCGCGCAAGTGAACGATGCGATGGATCAATTTCTGCCCAAGGCCAAGACCAAGCCCGCCGTGCTGCATGAGTCCATGCGTTACTCCATCTTCGCCGGTGGCAAGCGCATCCGCCCAGCCATCTGTCTCGCGGCAGCGGAAGCCTGCGGGGGCAAGATCGAACCCGCCTTGCCGCTCGCCTGCGCCGTGGAGTGCATCCACACCTACTCGCTCATCCATGACGATCTGCCCGCGATGGATAATGACGATTACCGCCGCGGCAAGCTGACGAATCACAAGGTGTTCGGCGAAGGCATGGCGATTCTCGCGGGCGACGCCTTGCTCACCCAGGCGTTCGAGATCGCTGCCTTGAGCAAAGGCTGGCCTCGCTACTCGCATAAGGATTTGATTCTGGAGATCGCCAAAGCTTCCGGCTCCCTGCAACTCATCGCCGGTCAGGCTGCGGACCTGCAAGGGGAGGGGAAGAAGCTCTCCGTGCCCGAACTGCGTTACATCCATGAGCGCAAGACCTCGGCGCTGCTGTGCTGCTCTGTTCGCCTCGGCGGCATGAGCGCGAACTGCACGCCCGCGCAGCTGCAAGCCCTCACCGATTTCGGCTACCACGTCGGCCTCGCCTTCCAGGTCATCGACGACATCCTCGACGTCACCCAGACGAGCGAGAAGCTCGGCAAGACCGCGGGTAAAGACACCGCCGCGCAAAAAGCCACTTATCCCTCCATCGTGGGCCTGGAGAAATCCAAGAAGATCGCGAAGCAACTCACCGACAGAGCATTTGCCGCGCTGAAACCCTTCAAGGGCAAAGCCGTGGCGCTGGAAAGCATCGCGAGCTACCTGCTAAAGCGGGATAATTGAAACCTTTTTCACGCCAAGATCGGGCGATTAAGAGTCGATGGATCGCCGTTTCAAAATAGTGGTAGGGCCCGCTGTCCTCAGCGGGCCGCTGACGAAGCCAAGTGGATTCATCAACCTATGACTGAGTGATGTCATCTGATGAACTCATTTGAAAATTGTCAAACGGTGTTTGCTCCTACGCTATTGGCGTAAGGCAATCTTTGGCTTCGGCCTCGGACGGCTGAGGACAGCCGTCCCTACCAGCATCTTGCTGCTGCGTTTACATTTAAAATTTCAGCGTCAAAGGTTGCAGGCTTGAGCGGGACCGCTACTCTTCGCCGGAAATTTTTGCCGTCAACAGCCACCCGTCTGGCCGGTTTTACGGAGTCCGTCATTCGCGGAATGACGCGGCTGGCGAACCGTCACGGTTCCATCAATCTCGCCCAGGGCTTTCCCGATTTCGAACCGCCCGCCGAATTGCTCGCCGCCCTGAAGCGCGCGGCGGATGGCCCGTATCATCAGTACGCGGTGACGTGGGGCGCGCCGCGTTTTCGTGAATCGTTGGCTAAGAAGATCCGCCACTTCAGCGGCCTGCCCATCGAGGCGGATAAACATCTCGTCGTCACCTGTGGCAGCACTGAGGCGATGATGGTGGCCATGATGACCGCGTGCAATCCGGGTGACAAAGTCATCGTGTTCTCACCCTTCTACGAGAACTACGCCGCCGATGCGATTCTCTGCGGCGCCACTCCCATCTACGTGCCATTGCGCCCACCGCAATTCGATTACACCAAAGCAGAACTGGTCGCCGCCTTCGCACAGAAGCCCAAGGCGATCATTCTCTGTAATCCCTCGAACCCCTGCGGCAAGGTATTCACGCGCGCAGAGCTATTGGAGATCGCCACGCTGGCACAGGAGCACGACGTGTTCGTCATCGCGGATGAAGTGTACGAACACATCGTCTATCCGCCGTATGAACACATCAGCATGGCGACGTTGCCCGGCATGTTTGAGCGGACCATCACGTGCAACTCGCTCTCCAAAACATACTCCATCACCGGTTGGCGCTTGGGCTATGTGCAGGCCGCGCCGGAAGTGATCGCGCAAGCGCGCAAGGTGCATGACTTCCTCACGGTAGGTGCAGCGGCTCCGTTGCAAGAAGCCGCCGTGACCGGCCTGGAATTTCCGCCCGAGTATTACGTGGAGCTGCAACAGAGCTACCTCAAGAAGAAGGAAGTCTTTCTCGGCTACCTCGCGCAAACCGGCCTGCCTTACTCCGACCCGCAAGGCGCCTACTATGTGTTGATGGACATCTCCTCGCTCGGTTTCGCCAATGACACTCAGGCGGCGGAGTGGCTGACGACGGAAATTGGAGTCACGGGCGTGCCCGGCTCCAGCTTCTTCCGCGAGCCCGTGAACCATCTCATCCGGTTCCATTTCGCCAAGAAAGAGGAGACATTACGGGCAGCAGGGGAGCGATTGCTGCAATTGAAAACTAAACGGCCTGCCTGAGCGATAAAAAGCAAAGGGCCGGTCCAATCTTGGACCGGCCCCTTCTGTTTAGACTTTGAATACCGTCTATGATTTTGCTTCCCAATAAGCATCCACTTTGGCGGTTACATCGCGGTAGTGGATATCTGCTTCGTAGATGATTTTGAACTGCGTAATGGCCGCTTCCCGTTCGCCCATTTTTTCGTGCAGCTCGCCCAAGGAGTAGAGCAACGCTTTGCGTTCTTCACCCATGCGCGGCGTTCTTTTCAGAGCTGCCTGAAGCTGCCATATCGCGTCATCGTAGTCATCAGGAGCTGCATTCATGAGCCCTATTTTACGGACGCCTACTTGTAGTAATCGTCCACTTTTTGCGCGACGTCTTTGTAGCCGGCGTCCACTTCGTAGATGACCTTGTATTGCTCCATGGCTTCCTCGCGTTTGCTCATCTTCTCGTAGAGTCCGCCCAGCATGTAGAGGATGTCTTTCTTTTCCTCGTCCATGCCGACTTTTTCTTTCAAGGCATCCTGCAAACGCGCGATGGCGAAATCCGTTTTGCCCGTGGCGATGAAAATTCTGGCCATCTGGACCAGCGAAGGAACCCGGCGATTGCCATGGTTTCGGGTCTTCTGGAATTCCGGTAACGCCTCGTTGTAACGCGCCAATTTCAGCAGCATCACCGCATAGTCGTAACGGATCAGCAAATCATTGGGGTACTTTTCCACGCGCCGTTTCACATCTTCGATCTGGAACTCCGCCTTCTGACGCTCGATCTCCGCCCGTTGCTGGGCATAGTCCGGTGATTCCTTGTCCAGCGCGATGACCTGCTGGTCGAAACGCTTGACCTTTAGCTCGTTGACGATGCGTTCCATGTTGGCATCGCCCGCGCCGACTTCCATCAGCATGCCGTAGTACTTGATCGCCTTGTCATAGTCTTTGGCCTGGGCGTAAAGATCGGCCACGATCTTCGCCTGCATGAAATTGGAAGGGTCTTCCCGCAGCTTGTCCACGGCTTCATCCAGCAGCTTGAGCGTTTGCTCGATGGATCGGACCTGTTTGTTCTCCTGCTCCAACGCGATGGCCTCTTCCTTGTTCTTCAGGATGTCGCGATAGGAGCCCTTGCCGTCCGCAAGTGCTTCGTAGCCGCCTTCCTGCAGGGTTTTATTGGCCGACAGGTTTTTCAGCAGGTTGGCCACCTCGGTGTCGTTCCGGTCCTTGTTCAGGAGATCCTGATAGATGTTTTCCGCTTTGGAAAAAGCCTTCGCCGCGATATAGGCATTGGCCAAAGCCATGGCTACGCCACGATCAGTCGGGTTGTTCTTGCGGTTGTTCTCCAGGGAGAAAATCGCCGTCTTCGGCAGGTCCGCGTTCAGCGCCGCCTGGGCCAGCAGGTTGTGCGCGGTGGTGTTGTTGGGGTCAGAGTTCAGGATGTCTTCGCAGGTGGCGATCGCATCCAAAGGTTTTTTGCTGACCAGCATGTTGGCCTTGGCAATGGCGGGAGAGCTGCCGGCCGCACCCATCACTTTCTTGAAAAAGCTCGTGGACCGGTTCGCCTTGGAGACTTGGGCGGCGCGCAACGCCTGGCGGCACTCCAGGTAACCAGGCTCCTTTTGCAGGGCCTGCAAATAAAAGAGAAAGGCATAATCCCAGTTTTCCTTTTGGACTGCCGCGTTTCCTTTTTCAAACAAATCCCGCACATCCCGGGGGATCTCGCTAGTGTTCTTCTCTGGCATGGCTTGAATGTTATTTTCGCCCGGTTAAAAAATCCATTAGGAAATCCCAAATAACCTCCGGGAAACCTTTTCAGACAGTTCAATCGGGTTGCTGATAAATTCAGCTTGCACTGAAAGAATTTCAAGGTTCAATTACGGCCCGGTTGCGGTTATGGCGAAATTGGCAGACGCGCTACCTTGAGGTGGTAGTGGGGAAACCCATGCAGGTTCAAGTCCTGCTAACCGCACCAACTTTTTCTGCAGCAGACTCCCTGACAGGCTATCCAGCTTGAATCTAGGAGCTTAGGCGGCAAAAGGTTGCCATATTCCGGACGAGGATTGAACCATCAGGAGCAAACCCCCGTCTGAAGCTTAAGAAGCCGGGTGTTTTCTGGGTGGGATATGGTATAGTTGAGAGAATAATACAAAAAACTAGTTGCAATAACACATTATTAGGTTTAGTTACTGCCGAGTTGCAGGTACTAACCGGCCCAGTCAGTTTTTCCCAGTTTCAATGTTCTTGGGTCCCGGTTCTCCCTAGACGATTCATCGTTCCAAGTGGACTTCATCAATGATTGATGTTCTTGGCGGGCCGTCAGGGTGGCACTCTTTTTAGTCGATACATCTATGAGCAAACCGTTAGTTAATACACCGGAAACAGGTTCCGGTTATCTGGAAATATCAGAGAAGGGCTTTGGCTTTCTTCGTTCCCCGGACAACCGTTTTCAACCCAAACCCTCGGACATCTTCGTCACGCCCGATACCATCAAACGCAGCTTCCTGAGGGAAGGCGCATTGGTCGCCGGCGCACTGCAACCCCCGCATCGTGGCAACAGCCCGCAACTTCGCGAGGTGCATCAGGTCAACGGCATGCCGTTCTCCGATTACACCAAGCTGGTGCGCTTCGAGAACCTGACCTCGATCGATCCGCTGGAAAAATTTACGCTCGAAACGGCGCCCGACATCCTGGAGACGCGTATCATCGACCTCGTCACGCCCATCGGTAAGGGCACGCGCGGTTTGATCGTGGCACCGCCCCGCACGGGCAAAACGACCATCCTCAAGCAGATCGCCAACGCGGTGACCACCAATCACCCGGAAGTGCACGTCATCGTGCTGCTCATCGACGAGCGCCCCGAGGAAGTCACCGATTTCCAACGTTCCGTGAAGGCTGAAGTGGTCGCCTCCTCGAACGACATGGATCTGGAAACGCACGTGCGTCTCTCCCGTTTCATGATCGAGCGTTGTCGCCGTATGGTGGAATGCGGCAAGGACGTGCTCGTGCTGCTGGACTCCATCACCCGCGTGGCCCGCGCTTACAACAGCGTGCATGGCGGCAGCGGTCGTACGATGACCGGTGGTGTGGACGCGCGCGCTTTGGAAATTCCCCGCAAGATGTTCGCCGCCGCGCGTAACATCGAAGACGGTGGCTCGCTCACCATCATCGCCACGGCGCTGGTGGATACCGGCAGCCGTATGGATGAACTGATCTTCCAAGAGTTCAAAGGCACGGGTAACATGGAACTCATCTTGGACCGCAAGCTTTCCGACCGCCGTCTGTATCCGGCCATCGACATCCCGAAGTCGGGCACGCGTAAGGAAGAAAAACTCTTCGCGCCGAAGAATCTGGAATCCATCCGCAAGCTCCGTCGCATGATGGTGGATCTGAACCCGGTCGAAGCCATGGAAACGCTCCAGGCCGCGCTCAAGAAGCACAAGACGAACGACGAATTGCTCGCGAAGCTGGTCGGCTAAGGCAGTCTTTCGCGTCCGCAGTCTGAATTACCCGGCATGTTTGGGTTCTTTAAACGGCGTCGGCGCGAACAACTGAAAGCACAGCCTTTTCCCACGGCGTGGCAGGACATCCTGCTGCGCCGTTTTCCTTTTTATGAGCGCCTCGATCCCGCTGGCCGCGAGGCGTTGGAAGATTTGATCCAAATTTTTCTCGGAGAGAAGGTGTTTGAAGGCTGTGCCGGGCAGGAGATCACGGATGAAGTGCGGGTGCTCATCGCCGCCCAAGCCTGCTTCCTATTGTTGAACCGGGAGGTGGAGTGTTATCCGAATCTGAAAACGGTGCTGGTTTATCCTTCCGCCTATTTTGCCAAGGGAGGGACTCGCCATGGTGATCAGCATGTTGAGCATCATCAGCAGGGTCGCTTGGGAGAATCATGGGATGCCGGGGTCGTGGTGTTGGCGTGGGACGCTACCTTGTCCGGTGCAGCGAACGCGGCCGATGGTCATAACTTGGTTTATCACGAATTCGCGCATCAACTCGACCAGGAGGACGGGCGTGCCGATGGAGCCCCAGAATTACCGGCGGCCAGTTGGCGGGAACGTCAGGCGCGTTATCAGGCATGGGGCAGGATTTTAGGGGAGGAATACCGGGAACTTCAGGAGGCGATCGAAAAAGGACGCAAGACGGTCATAGATGACTATGGCGGCAGTGATCCGGCCGAATTTTTTGCGGTGGCTACGGAATGTTTCTTTGAAAAGCCGCGGCAGATGAGGAAGAATCATCCCGCGCTCTACGAAGAACTGAAGAAGTTCTATCAACAGGAGCCGGAGGCATATCTGAAACCGGGAAATTGAACATGGCCAAACGAGCGATCAAGAAGGTTGAGAAACCCCGTGCTTCACTCTCCACGCGCCCGCCAGTGGACCGGATGATGCGCATCCACCAGGAGATCAAGGCCGGGAAATTTCCCAACAGCACCTCGCTGGCGCACGAACTGGAGGTCAGTCCCAAATCGATCCAGCGTGATCTGGAGTTCATGCGGGACCGCATGGATTTGCCCCTGGCCTACGATCAGCTCCGGAAAGGGTATTACTACACGGAAGAGGTCAGTGCTTTCCCCACGCTACAGATCACGGAAGGCGAACTCTTCGCGCTGCTGGTGGCGGAAAAAGCGC
>JAJNBN010000152.1 GCA_021156225.1 Verrucomicrobiota bacterium
TTAGAAAAGTGCGAGGTGAGAAGTGCGAAAGGCGATGCTCATCTCCACTTAGGATCTGTGAGTGTATCGGGCGTATGGATCAGGGTCCGTAAGCCGGAGGGGTGAAGGGGACGTCGGTCGAGAATGGGACCGGGGAATCTCTAGTAGCCACTGCGGAACCGGCCTGGCCTTGGACAGACGCTCAATCTGAAGTCCCAATCGTAGGGACGGAGGAAACGATGCTTCACAAGGGTCGGATGGTTTCATTGCTCTTTGACATAGTTCCCTTATGGGGAAATGCGAGGTGAGAAGGCTGAGGTCCGAAAGGACAGATGCCTCCTCTCCCTGACCCTCTCCTCCAGCTATCGCTGGAAGAGAGGGGAATGGAAGCGCTGTGTTTCGGCGTGCCTGTTCGCATTTCCTTGCTGGAGTGGCTGGCGAGGGTTTGGTCCGGTGAGGGTGGACTGGTTGCTAAAGTACCGCAGGACAGGAGGCAATCGCGGAGGATACATAAAACGGATCAGACGGGAAGGCGCGCTTCGGGGGAATTTACGATTTGGGAAGGACGATTTACGAGCCTACTGGGTAATTGGGAGGAAATAGGTCTAATAAGGCCAATAGGTCGAAGAGGGCTTATGGGCGTAGGAAGCTTAGAGTCGCTTGAAGGTGGTGGCGCTTTTGCAGCAAGTTGTTCTGGTTTAGCGAGTTGTGCTGCTTGTTAGGATTAGTGTTCTGGTGGGGGAATTTAATCCACTGGACGCATGGGCGGACGTGTTTTAGGGTTCGCCCTTATGTCGAAGGTTGCCAAAGGCGCGACGAGGCCAGAAACGGAAGAGGTTCCGTTCGAGGTGGCGTTGCAGAAGCTCGAAGCCATCGTGGAAGCGATGGAGTCGGAGGAGCTGCCTTTGGAGACATTGCTGACGCGCTACGAGGAAGGCACCAAACTGGCCGCGCAGTGCCAGGCCCGCCTCGCGGATGCCGACCTCAAGATTTCCAAGCTGGAGAAGAAATCCTCCGGCGACTTCACGCTCACTCCGGTGGAACTCCCGGGGGATACGGCGGAAGATTAAAAAACCAATTATGAGCCGATACCTGGACATGGTGGATCATCCGTCCCACGTCAAAAAGCTGAAGCTGGACCAATTGACCCAGCTTTCCGAAGAGATCCGTTACGAGCTGATCACGAAGCTCTCGAAGAACGGGGGTCACCTCGGACCGAACCTGGGCGTGGTCGAGCTCACGCTCGCGATGCACTATGTGTTCTCCACGCCGAAGGACAAGTTCGTCTGGGACGTGAGCCATCAAGTGTACGTGCATAAGTTGCTGACGGGCCGCAAGGACCGCTTCCACACGATCCGCACGACGAATGGCTTGAACGGTTTCGCGCTCCGTACGGAGAGCGAGCATGATTGCTACGGGGCGGGTCATGCAGGCACGGCGCTCTCGGCCGCGCTCGGTATGTGTGCCGCGCGTGATCAGCGGCGCAGTGATGAGGATGTGGTGTGCGTGTTCGGTGATGCGGCGTTGACGAACGGCGTTTCGTTCGAGGCGTTGAACAACATCGCGCACACGACGAAGAAGTTCATCGGCATCTTGAATGATAACGAGTGGAGCATCGCGAAGAACGTGGGTGCGATCTCGAATTATCTGAACAAGCTGATCACGAATCCGCGCTATGACCGCTTGCAGAAGGATGCCTCGAGCTTCCTGAAGAAGTGGGGTTCCACGGGCGAACTCGCAGTGCGCCTGGGTCATAAGGCTGAGGAAGCGGTGAAGGGTGTCGTGAGCGAAGTGTCGCTCCAACACAACGATGACGACAAGCGTGGCGAAGGCCGTGGTGGTTTCGGCAGCAGCTTGATCTTTGAAGAGATGGGCATGAAGTACATCGGACCGATCGACGGTCACGATCTGCAATTGCTCATCAGCACGCTGGAGTATGCCAAGACGTGCGACATGCCGGTGGTAATCCATGTGCTGACGAAGAAGGGCAAAGGCTTCGACGCCGCCATCCAGCATCCGGAGAAGTTCCATGGCACGGGGCCTTACAATGCGGAAACGGGCGAGACGGCGGCGGCCAAACCGGGCACTCCGCCGGCGTTCCAAGACGTGTTCGGTGAGACGTTGGTGCGCCTCGCCCGCAAGGACAACTCCATCGTGGGTATCACGGCAGCGATGCCGACGGGCACGGGCATGAAGGCCTTGGAAAAGGCGATGCCGGGGCGTTACTACGATGTGGGTATCGCGGAAGAGCACGCGGTGATCTTCGCGGCCGGTATGGCCACGATGGGCTTCCGCCCGGTGGTCGCGATCTACTCGACGTTCTTGCAACGCGCTTACGATTGCATCCATCACGACGTTTGCTTGCAAGATTTGCCGGTGATCTTCTGCATGGACCGCGCCGGTCTCTCGGCCAATGACGGCCCGACGCATCACGGCTTGTTCGATATCGCGTATCTGCGTTGCTTGCCGAACGTCATCGGTATGGCGCCGGGCAACGAAGACGAGCTGGCGGACATGATGTTCACGGCGTCGCACTCGAAGCATGCGTGCTTCATCCGTTACCCGCGCGGTGTGGCTGAAGGCGTGCCGGTGAAGGAAACGCAGAAGCTGATGGAGATCGGCAAAGCGGAAGTGGTGAAGCACTACGCGAATAACGGCGGCAAGAAGGTCGCGGTGTTCGCGCTCGGGCCGATGCAGAAGATGGCGCACAAGATCGTGGAACAATTGGGCGAAGGTCACGATGTGGCCATCATCAACCCGCGCTTCTTCAAGCCGCTGGACGAAGCCACCACGGCCTTCTTCGCGCAGGACGCGGATGCGGTCATCACGATCGAAGACCATGTCATCGCCGGTGGTTACGGCAGCGCGGTGCTGGAAACGCTCTCCAAGAAGGGCATCTACACACCGGTCATCCGCATCGGCTGGCCGGATGAGTTCATCGAGCACGCCTCCACGGTGGATTACCTCCGCGAGAAGCACGGTCTCACCGCCGAGAACGCGGTGAAGCAGGTGAAGGAGCTCTTCGCCAAGGGCGCGACGGCCAAGGTGAAGACGTTTGTGGCTGCATAGAACGGTTTGAAATTATCGAGCCGGTTCCGTGCGAGCGGGACCGGCTTTTTGTTTGAGGTGAGAGAGGAAGGATGTTGCTTGGAGAGTTACTGCGCTTGCCTTTCCCGCGGTACTTTGAATACTGCGGGGCAAATGCTAATGGAGGTGCCAATGAAGATTCGTGATCATGCCGCTGTTCTTAAGTTCTGCTATCGTCTGCTGCCGTTGCTTTTGCTGACCAGCGTTCTCGCCGGTTGCACCGCGCCGGGACTTTTTCTGGAAGACTCCGCCGTCAACCAGGTCAAACCGGGGATGGAGCGCCAAGAGGTTTTGAAAGTCGTGGGCCAGCCCGGCAGGACTGTCAAAGGACCGGAGGGCGATTTCCTCGATGAATACCGCACGTTCTTGGACCAGCCGACTTTTTCCAAGCGCACCACCGTCACAGGCAACATGTCCTTGCGCAGCTTGCAGGTTTATTACAGTGCGGATGGGAAAGTGACCTTCGTGGACAGCTACAAGGCCGCCATCCCTTACTGGCAGCAGCTCAATGGCGTGGCGCATGCCGGAATCCGCGGCGGTATGGAAGCAGTGCCCAAGATCGAAAAGGGCGTGACGCATCTCTACGAACTGACGGAGAAGATCGGCGAACCCATGTTGGTGACGCGAGATTTCGACGGCGACAAATATTATAGCTGGTTCGTGTATGAAGCGCCCCGCAACAGCAACACTCTGAAGTTGAAATCGGAACTGCGGCTGATCGTCGATGATAGCAAATACATCGCTGACTACCTGATCAATGAGCCGAAGGATTAGCCGAGCAGCAGGTGTTTCGGGAACGCCGGCGAGCGCGTCGGATTTTCCAGTCGCGGGCCTTGGAGAGCCCGGTAAATCCCATTGTCGCCCCGGTGTTTCTGGGCTAACGTGTGCTGACATGCTGGCAGACAGACATTACATGCGGGAAGAGAATGACGGTTCCAAGTGGTCACCGGTAAAGGTGCTGCTGGTCGTCACGATCACCCTCTTTTTTCTCCAGTGTATCCTGCAAGTGTATTTCGGCCGTTCGCTGGTGAAGCAATTCGGTTTGAGCTTGGCTGGGTTGGAAAGCGGGGCTTACTGGCAATTCCTTACCTGCCAGTTTTTGCATTCCGCGCCTTGGCCCTGGCATGTGATCGGCAATTGCATCGGCATCTATTTTCTAGGATCGGCGATGCAGGAAGTCCTGACCGACAAGGATTTCTACAAACTTTACCTAGGCGCCGGCACTATGGGGGGAGTGTTACAGTTGTTGGCGACACTGATACTTCCCAACCAGGAAGACTTGCCCATGGTCGGCGCCTCAGCGGGTGTTTTCGGCCTGATGGGCGCTTTTGCTACGATGTTCCCCGAAAAGGAATTGACCTTGTGGCTTTACTTCATGCCTCTGCAAGTGCGAGCCAAACACCTTTTCTGGGGCTTTTTCGGCCTCTCTCTGTTTGGCACGCTATTCCCTTACAGTAATGTGGCCGACGGTGCGCATCTGGGCGGCTTGCTGACCGGGTTTGCTTTTATCCGGCTGGGTCTGCATGAACGCAGTTTTTTCAGCCTGATTCGCTCTCGCAGGAAACGAGAACCTGATCCGCAGGAACACACCCTCTACCGGGAGCGTTCCCGCAAGAGCGTGGCCAAGCCCGTGAAAACGGAAGACCTGACGGAAGATTTCATCAGTAAGGACGTGGACCCCATCCTCGATAAGATTTCCTCCAAGGGCATCCACAGCCTGACCGATCAGGAACGCAAGATCCTCGAAAAAGCCCGTGCCAAGATGGCCAAGCGGTGAAAGGGCCGTTGCATGGTTAAAACGGTGATTCGTTGAATCGATTTAACCCGGGTGACGAAGTGCGTTTTTAACGGGTTCCACGCAATTTTCCATTTCTCCCCACTTTTCTGCTTTTTCCTGCCCGTGCGGCCGCTAGGATGCCAGCCGCTTTATGATTACGCGTTATTCGCGCCCCGAGATGCGGGCTATTTGGACCGACGAGAACAAGCTCAAGATCTGGCTCCAGATCGAACTCCTCGCCAGTGAAGCCTTGGTGGCGGAAGGCGTCGTGCCCAAAAAAGATTTCGCCAAGATGAAGGCGGGCGCGGAACTGTGCTTTGCGGATACGAAAGCGCTCGTCGAACGCCAGAAGGAACTCGAGAAGACGCTGAATCACGACGTCATCGGCTTCACCACGGCAGTCGCGGAGAAGATCAATGACCAGGCCAGCCGCTGGCTGCACTTCGGCCTCACCAGCTCGGACATCGTGGACACGGCCTTCGCCGTGCAGATGGTCCAGAGCGCGGACATCCTGATCAAGGACGTGAAGATCGTGCGCGAATCTATCGCCAAGCGCGCGAAGGAACACATGCTCACGCCGTGCATCGGCCGCAGCCATGGCATCCATGGCGAGCCGACCACGTTCGGTCTCAAGCTGGCGTTGATGTATGATGAATTTGGTCGCGCCCTCGAACGCCTCGAACGCATCCGCGAAGTGTCTGCGCTGGGCAAGTTGAGCGGGGCCGTGGGCACGAACGCCCATCTGTCTCCCGCCGTGGAAGCATACGTCTGCAAGAAGCTCGGCCTGAAGCCCGCACCGATCGCAACGCAAGTGGTGCAGCGTGACATCCACGCGGAATACATGAGTGCATTGGCGCTGATCGCGGCGAGCATCGAGCGCTGGGCCGTGGAGTTCCGCCATCTGCAACGCACGGAAGTGCTGGAAGCCGAAGAGCCGTTCACCAAGGGGCAGAAGGGCAGCAGCGCCATGCCCCACAAGCGCAATCCCATCACGTGGGAACGCCTCACGGGTCTGGCGCGCGTCATCCGCAGTAACTCGATTGCCGCTCTGGAAAACGTCGCCCTCTGGGACGAGCGTGATATCTCGCACAGCAGCGTGGAGCGCATCATTTTCCCGGATTCCTGCACGTTGCTTGATTACATGTTCGGCCTGCTCACGCGCATGATGGATGGCCTGAATGTCTATCCCGAGAACATGAAGAAGAACTTGGGTCTGAGCCTGGGCATGTGGAACAGCCAGACCGTCCTCCTCGCACTCATCCGTAAAGGACTGACCCGCGAAGATGCTTACACACTGGTGCAGCGTAACGCCATGAAGACGTGGGAAGTGAAGCACGCCGGTCGTGATGACGCGGATTTCCTCGAAGTGCTCAAGGCCGACCCCGAAGTGGCCAAGCATTTCAAGAAGGGTGAGTTGGAGAAGCTGTGCTCGCTCGAATTCCACATGAAGGAAGTGAAAGCACGCTTCAAGACGGTGGGTCTGTAAAGCGCTGCCGTAGCGCAAGTCGTTGACCTGCTGCCTGTCCCGCGACTGCGGTGATGTCGCCGACGGGCAGTCGGCAGGGCATCCGCCTATTTCACGACTCGCAGATCACCGATCTGCGACACGGCAGACTTTGGCAGTCCGCGGTACAAGAACAGGGTTGGAATATTTCCGGCGCTTGTGTCATCCTATGAGTGTGATCAAAGCCGCCTTTTATTCGTTGTTGCTCGTCGGAGCTTTCGGCCTGCTGGCCAATAGCCAAGCGGAAGAGAAGACCAAGTCGCCCTCCACGACGACCAATGCGCCCAAGCCTGCCATGAAAACTGATCCCAAGCCTGCCGGAACCAACGCCACTCCAGCCAAAGTCGTGAAGACAGAAGCCGAATGGCGCGCCCAGCTCACACCCGAGCAGTATCGCGTGCTGCGTGAAGCGGGCACGGAACGAGCCTTTGGCGCGGCGTATGAAGAGTTTAAGAAACAAGGTGGCGGCACCTATCACTGCGCAGGCTGCAACGCCGAGCTGTTCTCCTCGAAAGAGAAGTTTGATTCCCACTGCGGCTGGCCCTCCTTCTACGATCCGGCGAATGCCAAGAACGTGAAAACGAAGGTGGATATTTCGTTCGGGTCAGTGCGCACGGAAGTCCTCTGTGCCGTCTGTGATGGTCATCTGGGCCACGTGTTCAAAGGTGAGGGTTTTAAGACGCCTACCGATCAGCGCTATTGCATCAATGGCGTGTCCCTGAAGTTTGTGCCGTTTGCTGACGGTGGAACGGCGCCAAAAAAATGACCGGTTTTGCCTGCGATCGGGATTGTGCCCTGTTAACAGGCTAAAATAGATGTCTGACCGTTGATCACGGTTTGACCAGGCGGAAAAATGTTCCGCTGCCGGAGATTTTCAGGGAAACAATTTTTTGCCCATCAGATACTACCGGGCTTTCTCCCACCGGGAACCAATTGTCCGGTTGCCCTGGGGTGACGGTTGACTGCAACTGGTATCCGTCCGCATCAGCAGGCCATGTTAGGGTAGCTTGCTGGCCATTTAGGCCGATCTCCAAGGAGACAACGTAACCAAAGGTCAGATTATCAATGATAGGACTGACACTTAAAAACGGGGATTCATCGCGAAACAAAACAATCTTTCCGATGCCGCGAGAATCGCTGTAGCCGAAGAAGTGAAAATCGGGGGCAAAGGGCTCAAAAATGTCAGCCGAGTAAAGTAGTGTCGTATCGTCGGCAGCATAGACCTGCACGGTACTCGGCGT
>JAJNBN010000153.1 GCA_021156225.1 Verrucomicrobiota bacterium
GGCTGGCACAATCTCAGCCATCACGGCAAAGACCCGGAGAAGATCAAAAAACTCGCTATCATCGAGAAAGAAGAGATGCGGCTCTTCGGTGAATTCATGCAGAAGCTGGAGTCTGTCCGTGAAGGTGAACACACCTTGCTCGACCAGACCACGATCATGCTGGGCTCCAATCTCGGCAATGCTTCCAGCCACAACAATACGAATCTACCGATGGTCACGGCCGGTGGCCGCTTCGTGCATGGCCAGCATCTGGCCTTCAATGCGGATAATCCCCCGCCGTTGTGCAACCTGTTCGTCTCTTACCTCCAACACTTGGGGTTGGAAGTGGACGCGTTTGCGACCGGTTCAAAGCCGCTGGATGGGCTCAAGCGGTCATAAAAAACACGCTCCCATGACAGGAGCGCGTTCGGTTGGTTGGGTTGTTGGTTTAGGTTGATTAACGGATTTCAATGCGTTCCCGTTCGATCGTTTTGGAATCCGGCACCAGGAACGATTCGGAAGGATCCAGCACCATGACGGTGGTGACCTTTTCTTTGACGCCGGTCTTGGCTTCGTCATGGAGGCAGACGATGTCGCCAGACTTCAAGGTCTGAACCTTCACGACCTCATCGCCCTTGCGAACGATCAGGTTTTCACCCACCGCAATAGGCTGACCATTGATGACGAGCGTGGTCTCGTTCACCTGGCTGACGCGGGCATGTTTGTGAGGGCAATCCTTGTCGTGGAAGGAAGTCTTCTCACGGACAATGGTTTGTTCCTTCACCGCGACGGTAGGTGTCTTGCTGGCGGAGAGGATGGCTATGCCGGCAATCTCGCCGGAGCCGATATCGCCCTTGCCACGATCATCGAGGCAGACGGTGTCGCCGACCTTGACGTCGCTGATTTTGGCTTGAACGCCGCCTTTCAGCACGCGAGTAGTTTTGCCGACTTTGTAGGGCTTGTCATCCACGGAGATCATTTCCGAGGTGACGACGGAAACTTTTCCATGCGGCTTCTTGCAATCAGCATCGTGATCAGCTCGCGCGATCGTTGCAGAAAGCAGGCCGACAAGGACCAAGGTATAGATTGAGGTTTTCATATTCTGTTCCTTCAGTGCATGGGATGTGCCAGACGCGACATCATCAGCAAGGTCGTTCTGGGGCAAAGACTTACAGAGATTTGTGGCACGGCCGAAAGGCCCTAAGCAAACGTGCGAGAAAGGAATTTTGCATCTAACCTTCGTGCAGTTTCAGGAAAAATGGGCGGATTTGCCAAAACTTGTGGAATCGGCGGTTCGCGACAGGCTTGCGTAGCAAGTGGTTGAAGCTGTGCTATCTTCGGGCGTTCCGGCGGCGTTGACTTCGGGGGCAGGGGCTTTCTATCGTCGGCGCAACAAAGCTCATTTGCATGCTGTTATTTCGCACACGTTCATCCGCGCCAACGCCACGCCATCGGGTGGTGGTTACGGGCATGGGCATGGTGACGGGATTGGGTGCGGGGAAAGAAATCAACGAGGCGGGATTTCGCGAGGGGAAAACGGCGTTCTCGCCAGTTACGTTTTTCGATGTCTCCAAACAACGGGTAAAGACAGCGGCGCAGGCCGAGGTGCCAGGTCAGAGCCCGAGCAAGCGTATCATGCCCAAGCAATGGCGGAGGATGGACCGGGCTTCGCGTCTGCTTTTCATCGCGGCGGAAGAGGCTTGGGAGCAAGCGGGATGGCAGAGCGGAGAGCGTTTGCCAATGGTTTTGGGGACGACGAGCGGAGGGATGAACCGGGGCGAAGCGTTTTATCGCCAAGCCATCACAACACCGGAGAAATCCCACGGACAAGCGACGCGCGTCGTGCAGTATCAGGCACAACGGCAGGTGCTGGACATCGTGGAGGCATTGGGGTTTTCCGGACCGGTGACGTTGATCGCGAATGCGTGCGCCTCGGGCGGCAATGCCATCGGGCAGGCGTTCGAGATGATCCGCTATGGCGATGCGGAGCGCGTGCTGACGGGTGGCTACGATGGTTTATGCCAGTTGGTGTTTTCCGGGTTCGATTCCTTGCAGGCGCTCTCGACAACGACATGCCGGCCGTTTGATGCCCAGCGGGATGGTCTGGCATTAGGTGAAGGGGCGGCGGTGTTGACGCTGGAATCGTTGGAGTCAGCGCAGTCGCGTGGGGCGAAGATTTTGGGCGAGGTGGTCGGCTATGGTGCGGCGACGGATTCGCATCATCTTACGCAACCGCATCCACAGGGAGATGCGGCGTTGAAATCGATGGAAGAGGCTACGCGCGTGGCTGGTATCACACCGGAGCAGGTAGGCTACATCAATGCACATGGCACGGGCACACCGATGAACGATGGCGCGGAGGCGCATGCGATCAGCCGGTGGGCGGGTGAACACGCGGCGAAGATGCGAGTGAGCTCTACAAAGGCGAGCATTGGGCATCTGCTGGGTGCGGCGGGTTCGGTGGAAGCGGTGATCTGTTTGCAGGCCTTGGCCGGACAGTGGTTGCCGCCGATGCGCGGGACGCAAACGGCGGACCCGGCATGTAAATTTGAACTGGTTCGGGAAGCGGCGGCGGCGAAGTTAGAATACGCGTTGAGCAATTCGTTCGGGTTTGGTGGGGCGAATGCGACGGTCATCTTCCGGAGGTGGTCGTGAGCATCATCGCTACAGGATGGGGTGCGGTATCGCCCGCCGGATGGACGGCCGCGGAGCTGAGCGCGGTGATGGTGAAGGGTGAGGCGTTGCCGGTGGAAGAATTTGTGCGGCAGGGCACAACGAAGACTTTGCGCGCCCGCAAGGTGCCGAAGCCCGCAGCGCGGCAGGCATATCTCGCGCATCCGCGCTTGCGGCGGACGAGTCCGATCAGTTCTTTTGCCATGTCGGCGGCGTTGGAAGCGATCGGTGCGGACCGGGCGCTGATCGAGAAGGGCGAGTTGCGCCTGGGGGTAGTGTTCTGCGTGATGTCCGGTTGCGTGAATTATTCACGGCGGTTTTACGACGAGGTTTTGCGCGAACCCGCTACGGCGAGTCCGCTGGTGTTTCCGGAGACGGTATTCAATGCGCCGGCGAGCCACCTGGCGGCGTTACTGGGGGCTACGGGCATCAACTATACATTGGTCGGTGACCCGGGCATGTTCTTGCAAGGACTGGCGCAGGCGGCGCAGTGGCTGCAGCGGGGACAGGTGGATGCGTGCGTGGTCGTCAGTGCGGAAGAAAGCGACTGGCTGACGGTGGAAGCGAGCGCGCTTTTCGAGCCCGACGTCGTGGTGAGTGAAGGAGCGGGCGCGATTTATCTGAAGAATGGTGATGCTGGCAGTGTTGCGCTGGAGGCGGTGACGGATGGATTTTCGTTCAATGATCGCGCCAGCAGAACGCTCGCGGCGACGCAGATGCAGACGGAACTTTCACAGACGGGCAGTGCGGACTGGTTATGCGACAGCCGCACGGGCAGTGTGAAAGAGGATTTTGCAGAGAGCGAAGCGTGGTCGAGTGCGATGATGCCGCGCTGGTCGGTGAAGAAGGTTTTGGGCGAAAGTTTCGCGGCGGCGAGTGCATGGCAATGCGTGCTGGCGTGTGAACGATTGGCCAGTGGGGCAGCGAAGTCAGCGGCTCATGTGAGTGTGGTGGGGTGCAATCAACAGGCGATCGGGGCACGATGGGTGAAGGCATGAATCAACGAATCATTCTGGTGACGGGGGCGAATGGTGGCATGGGGCGCGCCATCGCAAGGGAATTTTTGTCGCACGAAGCAAATACGTTTGTCTATCTCGGCGTGAACCGGCAGCGGGAGCATGCAGAAGTATTGGCAGAGGAGTTCAGGGATCGTGCGGAAGTGATCGCGCTTGACGTGACCTCAGGTGAGGCCTGGAAAGCGGCGGTGCAAACCATCACGGCGAAACAGGGTCGCTTCGATGTTCTCGTCAATAACGCCGGAATGCATGAAGATGCCTTGCTGGCGACGATGACGGATGAGGCGTGGCGGAAAGTTTTATCGACGAATCTGGATGCGGCTTTCTTGGGTTGCCGTGCGGTGATCCCGACGATGATGGGGCAGCGCGGAGGGCGTATCGTAAATGTGTCGTCGCTTAGTGCATTGCTCGCGCCAGCGGGGCAGGCAAATTATGCGGCGGCGAAGGCGGGAGTGGTTGCTATGAGCCAATCGCTGGCGAAAGAAGTCGCGCGAGCCGGAATCACCGTGAATAGCGTGTGTCCGGGGTATATCGAGACGGAGGCTTTATCGGCTATGGATGCCGAAGCGAAGAAAGCGGCGGCGGGGCGGATACCGATGCGTCGGTTGGGCAAACCGGAAGAGGTGGCGGCGGTGGTGAGGTTTTTGGCATCGCCGGAGGCGAGCTATGTAACGGGGGCGGTGGTGAAGGTGGATGGGGGAATCTTGTAAAAAGGGACGAGGGGAGAAGTGGGAAGGGCGAGCCGGTTGCACGGCGGGCCATTGGGAAACAGCGAAATCTGCGAGGGGAATTTAGCAAAAGGGTTTGATTTTGGGGCAAAGGTGGCTTCTGTTGGCGGTGGAAACCGTGGGGATTAATTGAATGCAAACGAACGCTGAGATCAAACAACGGATCAAACAGTTGATGGTGGAAAACCTGATGCTGCAGGTGACGGTGGAGGAGATCGGGGATGAACAGCCCCTCTTTGGTCCCGAAAGCCTCGGACTGGACTCGGTGGATGCGCTGCAATTGGTGGTGGCGCTGGACAAGAATTTCGGACTCAAGATCCCGGACCAGGCGGCGGCGAAACAGATTTTGACCAGCGTGAGCGCGATGGCGGATGCGGTGGAAAAACATCTGGCGGCGAAGGGCTGATTCGGTTTAAGTCATGGCCAGCCCATGAACGCCAATCTCGATTCCACAAGCTCACGCCGCGATTTCATCAAATCCACTGCTCTGGCGGTCACCGCTGCCGCAGTGGCCACGCCTTCACTGGTATCAGCTCAACAAGCGAAACCGGCGAAGGTAAAGCTGGGCTTCGATAATTTCTCCATCCGCAATTCCAATTGGAAGGCCGGCAAGGTCTTGGAATATGCAGCGGAGCAAAAGGTGGATGTCGTCCTCTTCTCCGATCTCGACGTTTACGAGAATCATACGGAAGCCTATCTCAAGGATTTGAAGAAGAAGGCGGATGACTTGGGCATCGAGATACAAGGCGGCACGGGAAGCATTTGTCCCACATCCAATTCTTATGGCCAGGTGAAGAAGTGGGGCACGGCAGAGGAACATCTCAAGCTGACGATCAAGATCGCGAAGACGCTGGGCTCGAAGGTGGCGCGTTGCTACTTGGGCAATGCTCGGGATCGGGCTTCGGAAGGGGGCATTGAGGCCCGCATGAAAGACACCGTGGCGACGTGCAAGGCGGTGAAGAGTTACGCGCAGGATAATGGCATCAAGATCGCCATTGAGAATCATGCGGGTGACATGCAGGCGTGGGAGTTGCAGACGTTGATCGAGGAGGCGGGCAAGGATTACGTGGGCGCGACAATTGATCCTGGCAACGCGACGTGGACGCTGGAAGATCCGCACGTGAATCTGGAAATCCTCGCGCCTTACGCGGCATGTGCAGGCATCCGCGATTCCATCGTGTGGGAGACGCCGAACGGGGCTAATGCCAAGTGGGCGGCAGTCGGTGAAGGCGTGGTGGATATGAAGGCGTATCTGAAGCGCTGGGTGGAAGTGTGTCCCGGTGTGCCAGTGACGCTGGAGATCATCTCCGAGTACGCGAAGCAGCATGATTATCTGAAGCCGGAATTCTGGAAGGTATTTCCGAAGGTGCGCCCGTATGAGTTCGCGCGGTTCACAGCGCTGGCGCGGAAGGGCAAGCCGGCGGAATCGTTCAAGGGTTCAGGCCAGGCACAGGCTGATTACCAGAAGGCGGAACTGGAACGGAGTATCAAGTATTGCAAGACGGAGTTGGGGCTGGGGTTGAAGGGGTAGTTAACCACAGATGGACATAGATTAACACAGATGGGAGGTGCCATGAGTATCGCTTCCGACAATCCTTTCAGACCACCAACCAATGAGGAAATCGCTGCTGCCGAGCTGCGACTTGGACTTGCGTTTCATCCAGACTACAGGGCATTTCTGCGAGGTGGTGGTGATGTGGCGGATGCCACA
This sequence comes from Verrucomicrobiota bacterium, assembly GCA_021156225.1. Lineage (GTDB taxonomy): Bacteria > Verrucomicrobiota > Verrucomicrobiia > Limisphaerales > JAEYXS01 > JAEYXS01. The sequence continues at coordinate 6,108 of JAJNBN010000153.1, forward strand.
CTTGAGCCTGCGGTAATATTGCCCGGCTCCGGTCACCTTGACCTGTTCGAGATTGCTGACGCTGCATGGCGGCTTATGGGTGTGCCCCCCCATTTGCTGCCATTCGTTGAGGACAACGGTGACTACTACTGTATTGATCCTAGCGGAGAGGTTGTCTACTGGTCTCACAATGGGGTAACCGATGAGAAATGGCCAACCATCGCTGCGTGGAGGCAGCAGGTTTGTGTCGAACGTTTATGAGTCATCAGGTTTTTACACATGCGCATCGGGTGACTTACTCGGATTGCACGGTGAGGAATCATGTGTATTACGGACGGTTTTTAGATTTCTTGGAGGAGGCGCGCGGGGAGTTCTTTCGTTCGTTGGGCACTACGTTTCTCCAATATGAGGAGCAGGGCGTCATTTTTCCGGTGCTGGATGTGCAGTTGAAGTATCGCGGTCCGGCGCGGTATGACGAGGTATTGAAGATCGAGTTGTGGATCGCGCAGATGCGGTCGGTGAAGGTGATGTTCGCGTATCGGGTGCTTAATGCGGAGGGGAAGCTGCTGGTGGAGGGGACGACGATCCATGCGTGCACGAGCACGGCGGATAAGCCGATGCGGATACCGGAAGAGTTGACGGGGAAACTGGAAGGGTTTTTGAAGAAGGAATAAGGGAAACATCGAACATCGAACTCCCAACGTCCAACATCGAAAGAGGAAGTTAGCGGCGGAGGTGTGCGCCTGAGGTAGGAACTGCCGGCAAGATGCTGGCAGCACATTGTGGATGACAATTTCGGCACCTATCCAAGTGTGACAGGGTGGCGCACATTAGGTGTGACACACTTAGGGGAGGTGGGACATTTTGTCTCACTTTTTGGGTGGGTAAAAGAGATTTTAAGGGGCTTTATTTCTTTAACGCGTTTGTTTTCAATAGGTTACGTTTCTTCTTAAAAGGCTGGCACCCCGTCTGCTCCTAGTCTCTTGAATTTCTTAAGTTTAAAGAACTATGGCAAAAGTATTAGGCATCGACTTGGGCACGACGAACTCCTGTATGGCGGTTATGGAGGGCGGCGAGCCGTCAGTCATGGAAAATTCTGAGGGTAAACGCACAACGCCTTCGGTGGTGGCGTTTGCGAAGAATGGGGAGCGGTTGGTGGGCGACGCAGCGAAGCGTCAGGCCGTTACTAATCCGCGTAACACGATTTATTCCGTGAAGCGTTTCATGGGCCGCAAGTTCAATGAGGTCCAAGAAGAGTTGAAGCGCGTGCCGTACAAAGTTGTCGCCGGTCCGAATGGTGACGCCTGTGTGGAAGTTGAAGTGGACGGCAAGCCGAAGCAATTCAGCCCGCCCGAAATCTCCGCGATGATCCTCGCGAAGCTGAAGTCCGACGCGGAGACGCGTTTGGGCGAGACGATCACGCAAGCGGTCATCACGGTCCCCGCTTATTTTAACGACTCGCAACGTCAGGCGACGAAAGACGCCGCGGTGTATGACCTCGGTGGCGGTACGTTCGACATCTCCGTGCTGGAAATCGGCGACGGCGTATTCGAAGTGAAGGCCACGAATGGTGATACGCACCTGGGTGGTGATGACTGGGACAACCAGATCATCGACTGGATCCTGGAAGAATTTAAGCGGGAGAGCGGTGTGGATTTGCGCAAGCAGCCAGACGCCCTGCAACGCATCAAGGAAGAGGCGGAGAAGGCGAAGATCGCCCTGTCGAGCACGCAACAGTATGACATCAGCCTGCCGTTCATCACGGCGGATGCGAGCGGCCCGAAGCACATCAGTTCTAAGCTGACGCGCGCCAAGATGGAGCAAATCTGCGACAGCCTCTTTGAGCGCACGATCACACCGACGAAGAATTGCTTGAAGGATGCGGGCATCACGTCGGACAAGATCGATGAATTGGTTTTGGTCGGTGGTATGACGCGTATGCCGCGAGTCGTGGAAACGGCGCGCACGCTGGTGACTAAGGCACCGCATCAGGGTGTGAACCCGGATGAAGTGGTGGCTGTGGGTGCAGCGATCCAAGGTGGTGTCTTGAAGGGTGATGTGAAGGACGTGCTCCTTTTGGACGTCACGCCTTTGTCCTTCGGTATCGAGACGATGGGCGCGGTGTTCACCCCGTTGATCGAGCGCAATACGACGATCCCGACCCGCAAATCCCAAGTATTTTCGACGGCTTCGGACAATCAGCCGAGCGTGGAGATCCATGTGTTGCAGGGTGACCGCCAGTTCGCCCGGGACAACCGGACGATCGGCAAGTTCCACCTGAACGAGATTCCGCCGGCCCCGCGCGGTATGCCGCAGATCGAGGTAACTTTCGACATCGATGCGAACGGCATCCTGCACGTGAGCGCCAAGGATTTGGGCACGGGCAAGGAACAGAAGATCACGATCACGGCGAGCAGCGGTCTCTCGAAAGCAGAGATCGAGAAGATGCGCCGGGACGCCGAAACTCACGCAGACGAAGACAAGAAGCGCCGTGAGGAAGTTGAGCTGCGCAATGAGGCGGACAATACCATCTATCGCACGGAAAAGACGCTGCGTGAGATGGGTGACAAGGTGCCGGCCGCTGAGAAGACGAAGATCGAAGCTGCGGTGACCGGCTTGAAGGACGCGCTGAAGGGCACGGACTCCGCCGCCATCAAGGCGGCGAGCGACAAGCTCATGGAAGCCATGGGCGAGCTTTATAAGAACGCTGGTCCGCAAACGCAGACGGGCAATACGGCGGGGGCCGGTCCGATGCCGGGCGCTGACGCGGGAGCCGATGCCGGTGGCGATCAGCAGCAGGACAAGAAAGACCAGGGTCCGATCATCGACGCCGAAGTGGTGGACGAAAAGAAGGACAAATAAATTTTCCTTGTGGCTCGTGCCGCAGGATTTGATTCAGTAGCAATCCAAACTAATAAACACACAAGAAGAACGAACGTATGGCAATCAACGTCAAACCGCTCGGTGACCGTGTTCTGATCGAACAGGTCGAAGAGAAGGAAACCAAAAAGGGCGGCATCATCATTCCCGATACCGCCAAAGAAAAACCGTCTGAAGGCATCATCGTGGCCCTCGGCACCGGCAAGACTGATGAAAACGGCAAGAAGGTCGCTTTCGAAGTGAAGAAGGGTGACCGCGTGCTCGTCAGCAAGTACGGCGGCACGGAAATC
>JAJNBN010000154.1 GCA_021156225.1 Verrucomicrobiota bacterium
TCACCGAACTCGACCAGATCCGCCGCAATTTCAATTACGACACGGACGGCGCAGTCATCAAACTGAACAGCTACGCTCAACGCGAACGTGTCGGCTACACCTCCAAAGCCCCACGTTGGGCCATGGCCTACAAGTATCAGGCGGAACAAGCCGCCACGAAGTTGAAGGCCATCACCATCCAGGTCGGTCGCACCGGTGCCTTGACGCCCGTGGCCGAACTGGAACCTGTCTTCCTCGCCGGCAGCACCATCAGCCGCGCCACGCTGCACAATGAAGAAGAACTGCGCCGCAAAGACATCCGCGTGGGCGACACCGTGATCATCGAAAAAGCGGGCGAGGTCATCCCCGCAGTTGTCGGCGTGGTGCAAGAGCAACGCACCGGAAAAGAGCAAGTCTTTGAATTCCCCAGGCATTGTCCCGAATGCGGCTCCAAAGTCTCCCGCGATTCCCTGGGCGGCGAGGAAATGGTCGTCTGGCGTTGCGTGAATCTGGATTGCCCCGCCCAAGTCCGTGGCCGTCTGGAACACTGGTGTACGCGCGGCGCGATGGATATCGAAGGCGGCGGCGAAGTCCTCGTGAATCAACTCGTGAAGAACCAGCTCGCCCGCAACGTGGCCGATCTTTACAGCCTCACGCTGGAACAAGTCGCCGGACTGGAACGCATGGGCGAAAAGTCCGCGCGTAATTTCATCGATGGCCTTACCGCCAGCAAGTCGCGCGATCTCTGGCGGCTCCTGTTCGGCCTCGGTATTTTGCACGTGGGCACGGGCAGCGCGAAGTCCTTGGGCCGCAGTTTCGCTTCGCTGGATGATATCCTGACCGCCACCGAAGAGCAACTCATCGAAGCCAAGGATGTCGGTGAAGTTATCGTGAAAAGCATCGTTCAGTGGCGCAATGAACCGAAGAACCGTGAGCTCATCGAGCGCCTGCGCGCCGCCGGACTGAACTTCAAGTCGGAGCTCTATCAGGCCGCTCCGCCCAGTGGTCCTTTTAGCGGCAAAACCTTTGTGCTCACCGGTACTCTGCCCACCCTTTCCCGCGAAGCTGCCTCCGCCAAGATCGAAGCCCTCGGCGGCAAGGTCAGCGGCAGTGTCAGCAAGAAAACGGACTACGTACTGGCCGGCGAAGAAGCCGGTTCCAAGCTGGAGAAAGCGCAGAAACTTGGTGTGAAGGTCATCGATGAAACAGAATTCCTGAAGATGACCGGCGCATAAAAAAAGACCGGCTGAACATCGCTGTCCAGCCGGTCCCGAAAACTTTCTGTCGCAGTGGCTACTTCTTCACGTCATAGCACAGGATGATCTCCTGATCGCGGAGATACAGCTTGCCGTTCGAGATGACTGGATGCGTCCAAATTCGCCCTTGGGGACTACGTTGAGTGGTCTGCGGATCCAGTTTGAAACGCCCCTTTTCATTCCATCCTTTGGGTGAGACTTCCACCAGGGCGACCACGCCGGATCCTTCATCCAGGCAGTAAAACATCCCATCGGCATAGGCGATCGCGCCTTTGCCCAGCGATTTGCTCGCCCAGACTTCCTCCCCGGTCTTGAAGTTCTGGCAAATCCAGCCCGGTCCATCAGAATATCCATAGAGATGGTCCCCTACGAGGATGACGCCACCGTGATGGTTCTTCATCACCTTATTCTCATACACATCGCTCACCTGGTTGTCGGGCGCGACTTTCACCAGCTTGCTGCCTACGCCGTAACCGGTGGTGATATACACATGATTATCCTTGTAGATGGGCGTCGGGATGACTGCCGTACGGCCAGCCCATGGGGATTTCCACAAGACCTTGCCATTGCTGGCATCCAGCCCCGCCAAGGTGTTCATGACCAGTTGGATATACTGGCGCTTGCCATTCAGCTCCGTGACGATCATGGAAGAATATTGGGCACCCTCGGTCCAGTCCGTGCTTTGCCAGATGACCTTGCCGGTCATTTTGTCCAAGGCAGCCACCGTGCCCTTGGCTCCGCCCGGAGTGCAGAGCACTTTGTTGCCGTCCACCAGGACGGATTCCGTATAACCCCAGCCGGGCACTTTACCGCCCAGTTCGGCCATCGTCACCTTCCAGACCGGCTTGCCGTCAGCGACTTTCACACAGACGAGCGTGCCGTCACCGCCCAAAGCGTAAACGCGATCACCATCCACGGAAGGCGTTCCACGCGGACCATCGCCCCATTTATTGGCCAAACGTCCGCCTACTGGCGCACTCCACAATTCCTTGCCGGTGTTGGCATCCAGTGCGATGACGTGCTCCGTCTGATCCCGGGCGCCCATGGTGAAGAGCTTGCCCTTCACCACCGAAAAGCCGGCATACCCCAAACCGCCCGCCTCACTCATCCAAACTTTTTTTGGCCCTTCCGCCGGCCATTGTTTTAGCAAACCGGTCTCTTTGGAGAGGTCATCCCGGTTCGGACCGCGCCATTGTGGCCAGTCATTTTGGGCCCAAGTGGTTGAGGGCAAGGCTCCAGCTAGCAGGGAGACACCGAGAAGCAAGGCGGCGACACGTTTCATGCGTTTAAGGCAATGGGGTTGATTGAACCCGGCCAAACTAGCCTCACTTGCACCTTCTTGCCAGCAAATTGCGCGTCCCGCTTTACAGCGGCGCGGCGCGTGATTAAGTTCTCCTTCATGGCAGCAGAATTCGACGGCTCAGACTTTGTGGATACCGACTTTCAATCGTCGCAGAAGGCCGCTCAGGCCCTGCCCGGTACCACGCGTCCGCCCACGCGGGAAGAATTGCAAGGGCAGGTTTCTGAAGCCGATGCTAAAATGGCCAATCTCAGGCGTGCCCAGGAGGAACTGGAACGCGAGCGCGCCCAACTGGAAGAGTCCCGCCGCCGGCTGGTGGAATACCACACGGGCCGTGAAGAGATGACACAGCATCTCACCCGTGGAGTGGCGTTGCTGGAAGAGGCGGAATTCGCCGCGCGCCGCGAGGCCGAACAGATGGCCAAAACCCTCGGTGAATTGCGCGACGCCCAGATCAAAGTCCAGGCTCTCAATCACGAACACTGGACCAAGGAAGGCTACAACGTGGAACTGACCCGGGCCCTGACCACGCTCGAGAACGCCCGCATGGAATGGAACAGCGCCCGTCTGAAATGGACCGTGCTCGACAAGGCTCTGTCCTCGGACGATGGCTCTCCGAACGGGGGTGCCGCCAAAGTGCCCAACTCCATGTTTCCCACGCAGAATTTCAACCAGCTCTGCCGGTTGGGTTTTGCCCTCACGTGGCCCATCGCCCTCGTCGTGCTTTTGGGAGTTTTGGTTTTGTTGTTCCGCAAATAGACCTCGCCCATGCTGTGGTTGAAGAAAAAGCCGGACCCGCTGACTGACCGCGCCAAAGAATTGGCGCGGGAGATCGCGCAGCTTGAGGCCGAGATCCAAAAGATGAGCGCCCGCAAGGAAACCGCCCGTCCGGCGGTTCGCACCACCACCCTGCCCGGTGACAACGGCCCCGTGCCGACGCGTCTTCCGGCAAAAACCGTTCACGACCCGGTCTTTGAAAACGTGAACTCCCACAAACTGGCAGTGGCTGCCGAAGCGGAAAATACCAGCGCCCACTATAATGACCTGGGCGTACGCAAATACGATCTGCCCGCCCTCTGGCGGCGCATCCGCAACCATATTTATGGTGCCCCTACCCACAGTCCGAAGCTGATCAACTACCTGGCCGCTGGCAGCATCCATGGCCTGCGCCCCTTGCGGTATGAGAAACGGGTGGGCCGGAACCGGTTTATCTTTTTCTTGGCGTTATTACTCGCCATTATCTGGGGTGTGGTGGCGAAACTTCTCGGTCACTGAATACGCCACATGTCCCTAACCCTGATACTGGCGATCCTCCTCGTGCTGGTCGTCCTCGCTTACCTCATCCTCGGTGGTCGTGACTGATGCTCTCAGTTCATCCAATTTCTACCCCGTTGGGCGATTTCCGCGTCGTCTATTCCACTATCGGTTTGGCCTCGGTTGATTTCCCCGGTCAAGCGCACGCGATACCTCCAAACCTGACCGCGCCGTCCTCAGTAAATCTCAATCAGTGGCATCCGCTGTCCATCGCCGCCTTGCTCGCGATGACTTCCGGCCAAGCCCCTAAACGCCTTCCGCCGCTGGATCTCTCGCGGGGTTCTGAATTTCAACAAGCCGTCTGGCGGGAATTATTGGCGATTCCCTTGGGACACACGCGGACTTATGGGGAGCTGGCCGCCAGACTAGGAAATCCCAGCGGCTCGCGTGCCGTCGGCGCAGCCTGCGGGGCCAATCCCATCCCTGTCATCGTCCCCTGCCATCGCGTCTTGGCGGCCAATGGCAAACTGGGTGGCTTCAGCGGTGGAGCCGGCTGGAAAAACCGCCTGTTGCAGATCGAAGGTGTGCTCCTCGCCTAAATGCTTCCTACTTGTTGTGCGGACTCGGCTTCACCCGCACCTGCGGGTACTTCGAGGTCGTCTTCGCCGGTTTGCGTGATTTGCTCAACATCCCTTTGGACAATTCGATGAACTCCACCTGGCTGCGGTGCGCAGCTTCCCCCTTCAACAACGGCGCAATCCGATACGTTCCATCCGTATGCAACTGTCGGGCCTTCACATTGTCCGCCAGGGCCAGCGCTAGCATCTCATCCATGATGCGTGCCCGCAGACGTCCGTCATCGATCGGGAACACCACCTCGATGCGGCTGAAGAAATTGCGCGGCATCCAATCCGCACTGCCCACGAATACCTCAGGCTGACAGGCATTCTCAAAATAGAAAATGCGGCTGTGCTCCAGGAACCGGTCCACGATGCTCCGCACGCGGATGTTCTCACTGATGCCCTTCATCTGCGGCCGCAAGCAGCAGATGCCGCGCACGATCAGATCGATCTGTACACCCGCCTGCGAGGCATCATACATCGCCTCGATCACTTCGGAGTCCACCAGTGAATTCATCTTGGCGATGATCCGCGCCGGCAAGCCCTTCCGCGCATTCTCCGCCTCGCGCTGGATGAGTTTCAGAATCGTGTCATGCAATTCAAACGGGGCCGTAAGGAATTTCCTCATGCCCGGGAACTGGCACACGCCCGTGAGCAGGTTGAACAAATTCGTCGCATCTTCACCAAAGTCCGGATGACAGGTGAGCAAACCGATATCCGTATAAAAACGCGAAGTACTCGCGTTGTAGTTGCCCGTGGAAAGATGCACGTAACGGCGGATGCCATCATCATCAGCCCGCACCACCAGGCAGGTTTTGCAATGGATCTTGTAACCCACCAGGCCATACACCACATGCACGCCCGCTTCCTCCAGCCGCCGTGACCACTCGATGTTGTTGGCTTCATCGAAGCGAGCCTTGAGCTCCACCACCGCCGTCACCTGCTTGCCGTTGCGCACCGCATCCATCAACGGGCCGACGACGCGTCGATCACCACCCGTGCGGTACAACGTCATCTTGATGGCCAGAACCTTCGGGTCCTGCGCCGCCTGTTGTAGGAAATCCACCGTGGTGTCAAAACTCTCATACGGATGATGCAGGAGGATATCTCGCGTCCGGATGGCTTCAAAGACATCGTCATGATCCTTCACCAAAGGAGATATCGTCGCGACGAAAGGCACATCCCGCAGTTCCGGCGAATGATCCCCCTCATAGATCGTCATCAACCGCGTCGGGTTCAGCGGCCCATCGATCACATAGACATCTTCCTCTTCCAGGCTCACTACATCCGTAAGAAAGCGCCGGATCTCCAGCGGGCAATCCTTCTCCACTTCCAGCCGCACGGCCGAGCCTTTGCGCCGGTTGTGCAATTCATTCTCCACCGCTTTCAGGAGGCTCGCTGAATCTTCTTCGTCGATATACAGCTCGCTGTTGCGCGTCACCCGGAAGAGCCAGTAACCGAGGATATGATTGCCCGGAAACAGATCGCGCAGGTAATGGCAGATCAGTTTGCCCAGGAAAAGATAGTCCTGTCGCGCATCCTTGCGCGGCAACCGGACCAGTCGCGGTAAAATCCGCGGCACTTGCACGATGGCCATACGGGTGCGCCGGTCTCCGTTCTTCGTCTCCTCCAGTTGCACCATGATATTCAGGGACTTGTTCAGCAACTGCGGAAATGGATGTGCCGGGTCCAAGCCCAACGGAGTAAGTACCGGACGGACCTTGGTGTGATAATAATCCTCGATCCACTCGATATCGACCTTGTCCATCTTCTTGATATCGAGGAAACGGATCTTCGCCTCGGTGGCCAGTGCAGGCAGCAACTGATCCCGCCAGCAGGCATACTGCTGCTGCACCATCTTCCGCACGCGCTTGGTCACTTCGCGAAACGTTTCGGTGGCAGTGCGCCCATCGATGCTTCGCTCCACAACACTCGATTCGATCTGCTGCTTCAACCCCGCCACGCGAACCTCGAAGAACTCATCCAGGTTGGAGCTGGTGATGCAAAAGAACTTCACGCGCTCCAGCAGCGGATTAGCTGGATTCAGCGCCTCATCGAGCACGCGCTGGTTGAATTCCAGCCAGCTCAGTTCCCGGTTGATAAAATGTGGTGGACCGTATTTCCCGCTCATAGCCAGTGACTTATAGCCAAACCAATCTGCCAAGGATACCTACCGCCGCCAATGGTTAAAGTTACAATCACGTGACAGAATGCCGGGAAAGGAAACTGCCTCCAAGCAGTGCAAAAAGCAAAAATCACCTCCAAAAGACCACCTTAATCCGGCTTGCGATGGGACAAAGAAGTAGTCTTAAACAAGCTCTGTTGAGCGTTGTCATTCAAAGAGATATCGATTTCCTCAGCCTTTGCGGAAGCCTTGCAGGCTGCCATGGATTTCAAACAAGCTTCTTTGCTCCCATGACTTTCCCCATAAGCAATCCGCTCACCTTCATCCGTTTTAAGCTGCCAATACCACCGCTGATCTTTTGTGGACCGCCAATACTCGTACTTCATTTATCCTCAGGACTAAAAACCTCTGGTTGACCTTTGAACAAGGACTCTAAGCTTTTTTTGCCATAATGCAAACAAGCAACGATGTATTGTCTCTTTTTGTCACAAAATGTCACAATTGCTTGCAGATTGATGAACCCTCATCGTTCAGCGCCGGAAATGCAGCTTATGCTCGATCCGCTTCGTCTGGTGATACTCCAACGGCGGCAACTCCGTCAGCGTCGGTGATTCCGTTTCATTCAAGATCTCCTTCGCCATCTTTTGGAGCTCCGTGTAGCGTGGCCAGTCCAGCTTCGGCGAGTGTGCAATTTGCCTTAACAAACTCCGCCATTCGATGATCACCCGGTCGATATCACCCACACCCAGAAAGTCTGTGATCCACACCGCTTTGCTCGCCGGGTTCTTATGCACGCCTGACACGACTGTTTCCGCGCCCGAACCATATTTCGGCGGCAACCCGTTTTCCAGATAGCCCGGAATGTTTTGGTTGCCATACTTTTCATGGCAGATCATCGGCAGACGTCCGCCCCAGCGGCTCTCTTCATTGCAAAAGCGGAAACCAGCATCCAGATTCGCGATGTCGTAGATCAGTTCGTTCAACGGATAGCTCGTATCCTCTAA
>JAJNBN010000155.1 GCA_021156225.1 Verrucomicrobiota bacterium
TTCTGCACGGCCGCCTCATGCTCGGCGTTGCCGCGGATATAGAGGAGTCCGCCGTGCACCTTCGGGTGCAACGTTTTCACGCGGCCATCCAGCATCTCAGGGAAGCCGGTGTAGTCGCTGAGGTCTTGCACGGTCATGCCTGCATCCCGCAGGGCCTTGGCCGTACCGCCAGTGGAAATCAAATGGACACCCGCCGCGGCGAGCGTTTGGGCAAAGGGCACCAAACCCGTCTTGTCCGACACTGAAAGCAATGCGCGCTGAATCTTAGCCATAATCAAAGGGGGCTAAAATCCTCCAAACGGGCAAACTCCGTCAATCGTCAAAACAGCGGAAACGCAGAAAGGTCAGGCTGCGGATTCACGTTCCAGCTCGCTCCTTACGAAAATGAGCTCGGATTCGATCTGCACAGCCAGAAGAATGAATTGTTCTGTCTGCCGGTTTTTGGCTGCCTTTTCCAAGTCCGCACAGAGAGACGCCAGTTTTTCAGCCCCCAAGTTGGCGGCACAACCTTTCAGCGAATGAGCCGCCATCCGGACCTCTTCCACCTTGCCCGCCGCTGTCATGGCCTGGATCTCTGCCATCATCTGGGGGGAATGCGTGAGGAAGGACTGGATGATTTCGCTCAACGGATCACTGCCATCATCGCCCTTCAAACTTTTCAGCTCATCCAATACGTTACGGTTAAGCCGCACCGTAGGCCCACCAGCAGGGGCCGCCGGCTTGATCGCCTTGGGCGTCCGGGCCAAAGCAGCCTCAAGATCCTCCCGCCGGATGGGCTTGGAGATGTAATCATCCATCCCGGCAGCCAGACAGGCTTCCCGGTCGCCCGCCATGGCATTGGCGGTCAGTGCGATGATATAAACTTTTTTTAGGTCGGTCTTGTTTTGGCCCTCCATCCCGGCAGCGGCGGCCTGACGGATGCGGCGCGTGGCCTCGTAGCCGTCCATCTCCGGCATCTGGCAATCCATGAGGATGACGTCATACGGCATACGCCGGACGGCCTCCAGCACCTCCAGCCCATTGCCTGCATAATCAGCCTCGTAGCCCAGCCGCTCGAGGATCTTCATGGCCACCTTCTGGTTCACGGGGTTGTCCTCCGCGAGCAGCAGCCGCAAGGTCTGCCGTTCGGCCGGTACTTCGCCCCAGGAATTTGAGGGAGCCTTGCTGATCTTTTTGATCACCGTGGTGTTGGAACCGATGAGGCGGGCCAAACAGGTAAGCAAGTCCACCGGCTTCACCGGTTTGACCAACGAGGCACTCCAGCCTTCTGATTGCAGGACTGTTTCCGCCGGCCGTTCTCCGGTGCTGGCGAGCCATACCATGCGCGGTGCCTCTGAGGCCGCCAGCTTCTGAACCTGACGTGAGAAACGAATTGCTTCGGGCATCGGCAGATCTACCAGCGCGAAGTCGAACCGATGTCCCGCGGCCGCCTCACGTTGCATCAAGGCCCAAGCCTCCTTGGCATTGGTGGCGCTGCCATTGCGCAACCGCCACGCCAACAGATAATGATGAAACACCTGGCGGCGCGTGGCGTTGTCGCTGACCACCATGGCGCGCCGGCCGACCAATTCCATGGGCACTTGCAGCGGTCCGGCGGACGCGCCCGGCTGTTTGCCGAACTGGATGGTGAACCAGAACGTAGAACCCTGGCCCGGAACACTGTTGAGCCCGATCTGGCCCCCGAGCATCTCGACCAACTGTTTGCAGATGGCGAGCCCCAGACCGGTGCCACCATAGCGGCGCGTCGTGGAGCTGTCCGCTTGGGTGAAAGGCTGGAATAGTTTGGCCTGCACTTCAGCAGAGATGCCGATGCCGGTATCCGTGACGGCAAAACGTATCGTGATGGAGGTGTCCGTCTCGATCTCCGGGGTCACCTGCAGGAACACCTCGCCTTGCTCGGTAAATTTCAGCGCATTGGCCAGCAGGTTCAGCAACACCTGCCGCAGGCGGCCCGGATCACCATGCAGCGCGGTGAAACAGTCCTGATGAACCAGATAAAGCAGTTCTATCTTCTTGTGGTGAGCACGTTCCGCCAGCAGGTCGATCGTGCCATCCACCACCTCGTGCAGATCGAAATCAACACTGTCGAAATGCAGCTTGCCGGCCTCGATCTTGGAGAAGTCGAGGATGTCGTTGATGATATCGAGCAAGGCTTCCGCACTATTGCGAACCGTCTCGGCATAGTCCCGTTGCTCCACGTCCAGACGCGTGGTGAGCAGGAGATCCGTCATGCCGATCACGCCGTTCATCGGGGTGCGAATCTCATGGCTCATAGTGGCCAGGAACTGGCTCTTGGCCACGTTGGCGGCTTCCGCAGCCTCCTTCGCCTGTCGCATGGCCTCTTCCGCCTGCTTACGCTCCGTGATGTCATGCCAGACCACCAGCATGACGCGCTTCTGGTTCAGCGTGACCGGGGTAAGGCTGACTTCCACCAGGAAATCTTCCCCATCCATGCGGCGGTGCATCCATTCAAACCGGTTATGACCGCGTTCATAGGCGAGGCGATCCATCTCGACACATTTTTCCATGGACCGACTGCCGTCCGGCTGCAACTCCGGTGAAAGCGTCGCCGGATGGATAGCCAGCACTTGGGCTTTATTGGGGCAATGCAGCATCTGGATGGCTGCATTGTTGCAATCGATGATGCCGTTCTCGTCAAAGAGCAGATGGGCATCGGAGGATTGCTCGAAGAGGACGCGGAACTTCTCATCTGCCGCCCGCCGCTCGGTGACATCCTCGGCCACATAAGAGAAACGGGAGTGGCCCTCCGGGGTCAAACCGACAAAGCTGACGGTCACCGAGATCCAACGCTTGCCTTCCTTGCTCTGCGCCGAGTACTCAAATCGGGCCGGCTTACCGGCAGATTCGCTGAGGCGATAGTTCATCACCCAGTCCGCGAGGGTGGCGGCATCCGCACCCAGCTTGGAAGCAAGCTGGTTCTCCATTGCCTCCGGCTTCACACCGAAGAAACGCGCGGAGGCGGCGTTATCCCGGACGTGCAGGATGTCCTCACCCCGCAATTCCACCACCCCCATCATCAGCGGCGCGCTGTCATAAAAACTGCGGAGAATGGATTCGCTGCGGCGCAGATCGTCCTCGGCCCGTTTGCGTTCGGTGATGTCCGAGCAGGCCCCGACGAACCGGACCGTCTTTCCCTCCGGATTGCGGATGGGCTTGCCACGTTGCGCCCAATAACGCCAATGGCCCTGCGCATTGCGGATGAGATACTCCTCATCGAAAAGATTCCCCTGCTCACAAGCGGCGAGATAAGCCCGAAGGACACGGGGACGGTCGCGGTCATGCATCCGCTCATGCCACGCCGCGAGCGTGCGGGGGAACTCCCCTTCCTCGAAACCGAGCAGATAATCCACCTGTCCGTAGTAGTCGACCATCTCGGCCTCCGTGTGGATCACATAAAGCAGGTCACTGGCATTTAACGCCATCTGGCGATGAAGCTGCTCGGATTCGGACATGCGACGCTGGGCACGCTCACGCTCTTCCACTTCCTGGCGCAGCTCGCTCGTGCGTTCCTCCACGCGCTTTTCCAGTTCCTCATGTGTCTTCTGCAGGGCCTGATCGCGGGTCTGGATCTGCGCCAGCATCTCATTGAAGCGGTCAATGAGCCGCCCGATCTCGTCCTCGCTTCGTTTGACGGCGCGAAGCGAATAATCCCGTTTCTCCGCCACTTTCTGCGCCGTCTCCTCAAGCTGCAAGATGGGCAGGGAAACTACATTCTGGAGACGTGTGGAAAGGAGATAGGAGACCAGGCCCGAGATGAGCAGCACGATCATGGCGATGCCGGTGTAACTGCGGAGGCGCTCGTCCAGTTCACCCAGATCAGCTTCCAGATAAATGGTGCCAATGGGTTTGTTGTCGTAATCGATCGGTCGGGGAATACCCAGGCTTTCGGGGAATTCCAGATCGCTGGTGGGCACGGTCTGCGGGGGACGGTAGGTGTTTTTCAGGTCTTCCCGGATGTAGCGTGCGAAGACCGTACCATCCGAACGATAAACGATGGCCGCCATGATGTGCGGCCGTTCCCGCAACAGTGAAAGCGTGTCCTTCTCCGCGGCTTGGGCATCATTGAAGGTGATGGCCGCAGAACTGTTCGCCCCGGTGATATCCGCCAGCCCGGTGAGATCGTTCTTGATCGTCTCACGGTAATTGCGGACGTCGTAGAGGATGAAGCCGGTGCTGGCGAGGAGCAAAGCCGTCAGCGCCGTCATCATGATGATGAGGGTGAGCTTGCGGCGGAGCGCCAGTTTTTGCCACCAACCCATGGTTACTTCTTCACATCTTTGCCATCACGCGTGACGCGCGATGCCAGTTTCAATACTTGCGGGCTCATTTTCAAGCCGCTCCGTTCCAAGGCAGCGATATTGATCTCAAAGCGGATCTTGCTTTCTTCCAGATAAAGCCGGACATGACCGCCTTTGCGGGTGAAATCATCGGATTCGCCCACCAGCAGAACCGCATTGGTGCGCAGACTGGAGATCGTTTTGTCCGTCTCACCGCCCAGACTGTTGCTCAGAAACAGGAGATGGCAACTGGTCGGGATAACCGGCTGCGGCTGACGTTCAATGAGAATCGCGCGCTGGCCGATCTTCTGGCCCTTGAGCACGGTATCAATGCTCGTCCCGAAGGGATCCTGGCCCGCGATACCGAAAACTAGGGGCGCATTCGTGGCCGTCACCTGGTTCGTAGGCCAGTCCATGAATTGGGCGAACCGGTAAAGCATGGCGGCTTTGACCTCATACTGGCTGACATTCTGGGCCTGCGCGAAGCACATGAACATCAACCACATCCCCGCAACCAGGGCGGGCCGGAAAATGCCGAGCACAGCGGGTCGGTAACTGCTTTGTGGGCGGGGCATCATCCGGTCAAAAGCGCCAGGTCATTTTGCCATACAACGCGCGTTGAATCTCCGAAGAGCGAACCAAGGAGTTATTCCCATACTCGGCATGCTTCGGGTCCAAGGCATTCTGCAGAGTCACGCTGGCCTCGAACTGGTCACGATATTTCCATCCTACGCGGAGGTCCAACCGCGTATAAGCGGGCACTCCCTGACCCGGCAAGGAATCATGGCAATAAAGCATCGCATCGAATTCAAATCCTTGGGGGAGATCGATGCTCGAACGCAAATGAAACTGCTGTTGTGCATTATCGGATGCGCGGTACGAGAATGTAGCATCTGGTAGAACCACACCGTTGCGCAAATGCATCTGCAGCAAGGTATAGCTCGCCTGCCAGCGCCACCAGGTGACGGGTTGCCAGTTCAGGGCGAGTTCGCTGCCATAAGCATGGCCGTCCATCGCGTTGTTGGCGGTAAATGTGGCTGTGGGCGGTACCGGCGTGAACCCAAAGTTAAAAGCCCGCAAACGGTCGTAGTCATTATAAAACAACGCCAGATCGGTGCTGAAGCGTCGGTGCCATTGGGCACGCCAGCCCAGTTCGAAGGCAAGCAGTTCCTCGGATTGCATTGGCCCACCCCGGACTACGGTCGTCAAGCCCGGCGGTCCGCCACTGACAGCCACAACATCCGTTTCCGCCCGGGAAGGAGAACGGACCGCACGGGAAACCGATCCCCAAACGCTGTGCTGCACATGCGGCAACCAGGTGAGCCGGGCCGTAGGCTGCACTTCAAACCCCGTATACTGGTTATGCTCCAGTTTGCTGCCCAAGGTCAATGAAAGCTTGTCCGGCAAAAGGGCGATCTCATCCTGGACAAAAAAACTGGCCAGATGATCACCAACTTCCGTCGGGAAAAAAGTCACTTGTGGTGAGCCAAACGTCTGGTCGCTTGTGAAACGATACCCGCCGCCCCAGACGAAATCATGCCGCTCACCGGCCGCGAACTGGTGCTGGACTTCCAGATCGAACGTATTGCGATACTCCGTCAGCACATCGAAAATGCGCTCAGTCCGGTCGAACCAGGCCTGCAGTTTCAAAGTGGAATCCGCCCCCAGCGCCCGTTCCCAGCGGGCCAATACATGACCGCCAGCTACCGTAGAATCATTGGCTCCTGTTCCCGAAGCGGTATCTCCCGTGTAGAGTTCCCCCTGCAACATGCCTGTCGAGCCTTCCTGCGGTCGCCAGTCCAATCGGTAGCCGCCCCGCCAGATCTCCACCCCATCGTTGAAAATGGCCGTGTCATCGCGCCGGTTGTACTTCACGAAAGCGCGGTAGGCGCTGTGCTCGCCCAGTTTGCCACCATACCGCACGGCACCAAAGGCCGTCTCCTCCCAGCCGCCACCGCCCGTGAGCAATCCTCCCTGCGTGTCAAAAGCATCCTTCGTGATGATGTTGATCACGCCGTTGACGGCGTTGGCACCCCAGAGGCTGGCCCCCGGTCCGCGGATGACCTCGATGCGCTCGATATCCTCCATCAACGTATCCTGCACATCCCAGTAAACGCCGGAAAAAAGCGGCGTATAAACACTCCGGCCATCGATCATGACCAGCAGTTTGTTCGCAAAACGGCTGTTGAAACCGCGCGCACTGATGGCCCAATTGCCCGGATTGATCTGGGCGACATTGATACCGGGCACCATGCGCAGCGCCTCCGGAATGCTCGTGGTCCCAGAACGCCGGAGATCGTCACCGGTGAGCACATGGATGGCGGCGGGCGCCTTGGCGATCGGCTCAGCGTGCTTGGATACCGAAGTGACCTCCAAGGACATCAATTGCTCCAGGGAAAGGCTGGTCAATTGATTGGTTGCCGGAACGGAAGGCTGGGCATCAACCATCCCCGGGAACACCAGGACCGCCATAAGCAGCGCCACGCTGGATCGCCTCACGACGGATGATGGGGAGCACACAAGTTGCATGTTGAACCTTGGTTGATGCGCAAAAAGCATATGACAGCTTGTCCGCGACCGGGCTGGTTCCTTCACTTTATCAAGAGCTCCAAAAAATTAAAGGCAAAAGGAATCTTTCCGGCCGTCTCGATCACAAATATAAATCCAGTTCAGTCAAACATCCTCCCCGCCGCCATTTGAAAGCGGCAGCGCGCCTCTGGCAAGGCCAGACTTCCAAGCATGCGGAATTGGGAACTCCCAGACACCGGCAAGGGGGACGGTTTTCCGGTGAATAAGGCAGATGACGATCTACCAACTGCCATCCACCAGATAAGTGGTGATATTTCGGGCCAGATCTTCGGCAAGATTGGGCAGCGTCTGCCGTTCGGCGCTGGCGAGGTCGGAACCCGCCCGCAAAGTCGTCCGGCCGGCGATCATCCGTTCCAGCACCACCTTGCCGCTGCTGCGCTCGCGGGCGATCACATGAGCGGTCACGGTCACGTTATAATCCCGCACCGTACGGATGTCCGAGGGCTGGAAGGTGACTCCGCCACGATCGTATCTGACCAATGTTCCCGTCACGACCACATCGCTCTCGCCTCGCGTATCCAGCTTGAACGTGCCATCCTGCTGGAGCGTCTTGCGCAGTTGCTGCGTGACCGCTTCGATCAAACGCGGTTCGCCGGTTTTGTTCTGGAAG
>JAJNBN010000156.1 GCA_021156225.1 Verrucomicrobiota bacterium
TTTGGCGACTCATCCTTGTTCTCGTCGCGGTCCTTCGCCCTCGCTTTTAAATTCAAGCGTCAAAAAACTTTGGAGCGCGCTAGCTCCCGCTCTCTCGATGCTGGGCATTCGGTGTTCGATGTTTTCCTCACTTCCGCTTGGCCCGTTTTCCCAACGCCTCGTTCAACACCTTCTTCTTCTCCTCCTTGATCGCCCGCGTCACTGCTTGGCGCTGCTCCGGCGTGTAGTCAGGATTTGCCATCGCCTTGGCCAGCTCCGCTTCCGTGGTCTGGTTGATCTGTGCGATCAGTTTTGCGTCCTCCACGTTGAGATCCATTTTCTCCGCCATCTTCAACGCATCCCGATACGCCGGATCTTGTATCTTCTGAAAATCCGCCAACCGCTCGGCCGAGAAAACACTGTTAAGATCGCCCAACTGCGCCAGATCCTTCTCCAGCGAAAGCTTCTGCCCGGTTGCGGCTGCCTGCTCCTCAGCGGCCTTTATTTTTTGATAAAGCGCGCGGAATTCCTGCTCATTGGGCTCAAACCACGCCAGTTCATTCCGCATCTTGTTCGCCAGTCCGGAAGTCCGCAATTCATACTCCAGCAGTTCGCTTCCGTTCAGCACGCCCGCCAGTTCTGTCTCGTGCTGTTTGCGCAGCGCGGCGGCCTTTTGGTTCATCTCTTCCTTGGTGAGATTCGCGGCCTTGCCTTCCTCGGAGAGTTTACGGAACTCGTCCTTATACTTGCTGTCCACATCCTTCACCAGCGCCTGCTTCTCTTCGCTCAAAAAAGCCAGTCGCGCATCCCGTCCCGCCCGTTCCTGATCCCACGAATACTTGGCCAGCTCGGCCTTCAGGTTCACATCCAGCAGCGAGCGGATGAGGTCGTCGCGCTCTTTTTCCAGCTCGCGGCGTTCCTCGGATTTACGGTCCTCTTTTTTGTCCCGCTTGTTCTCCGCCTCCCAATACTTCCACTGCTGTTCCACCGGATGCAGTGATTTCCACTTCGCTGCATACATCTTGTTCACATCCGCGATGATCAGGTCGCGCACCGTTTCTTCGGGGCAACCGGCCGCCCGCAAGTTGGCGATGTATTTGACGTAGTCGTCCGACTCGATCACCCGCCAGTCTATCTTCGTCCAGTTGGTATGCACCTCCGTCTCGCCCGGCATGTACACGGTCTCTACCCGGGTCTTGATGATGGGCTTGGGCGCGGGGGCCTCGACTTTTACCGGCACGGGTTCGGGCTGGCGGTTGATCACCACCACGGCCAACGCCGCATTCACCACCAACGAGCCGAGCAAAATGCCTGTTTTGTTCATATCACCAAGACCGACCACAGATTACCTCTCCATAGACGTCGCAACTGCCCTTTACGTTACGTAAAAAAGCGCCAGCTAACTTGCTGGCGCTTAGGTGCTTAAAAATTACTCTTTCGGGAAACTCACTTATTAAACCCTACCTTCTCCAGATCCTCCGCCAACGCCTTTTCCTGCATCGGAGTCAAAGACCGCAATGGCAAACGCACCGGTCCGCAATCCAGCCCCAGCAACTTCATGATCGCCTTGCCCGCAGGCAAACCACCATGCCGGATCATCACCCCGATGATGTCGTTCGCCTTCGTCTGTTCCGCCTCCGCCTTTGCCAGGTCACCATGGCGATACGCCTCCAGCAACCGGTTGAAGATCGGGGCGATGTAATTGTAGGTGCTGCCAACCGCACCCTTCGCACCCACCACCAAACTGCCCAGCAACATCTCATCGCGACCAAAGAGCACATCGAAGCGCCCGTTCTCCACCCGCACCGCATTCGCATAATCCATCAGGCTCTCGTGCGTGAACTTGATGCCCGCCAGATTCGGGATGCGATCCTTCGCCGCCTGCAAGAAATCCGGCACCGGCAAACTCACGCCCGTCATCGACGGGATATGATAATAGTAAAATGGCAGCTCCGGCGCCGCTGCCGCCACCATCGCGCACGTATCCACCAGATCCCGTATGTTCGCCGGCTTGAAGAAACTCGGTGAGGTCAGCGAAGTCGCCGCTGCACCGATCTCCTGCGCATGCTTCGCCAGCTCACAAGAATCCGTCAGGCTGTTGTGCCCCGTATGCACGATGACCCGCATGGAAGAGGCGGCGGACTTCACCCACTTGTCCGCGATCAGCTTGCGCTCCGACACACTCAATGAAGGTCCTTCACCCGTCGTCCCGCAGACGAATGCCCCCGCTACTCCGTTTTCTGACAGATGCCTGGCATAGTTCGGAATCAATTCCAGATGCAACGCACCGTCTTCCGTGAACGGCGTAAACGGTGCCGCCACCAAACCGCGTAATCTTTCAAACTTCATATCTATTCTTTTTAAAATATTACTGTGCCCGCCCTCGCCAGTGGAGCGCGGCCTTTAGGCCGCCTAAATGTCCATCAGCTGACCGGTCTTTGATTGGCGACGGATACCACATCAGCTTATTCCGCCTACACCGTTGCCCTCGTCAGCCCTTCCAGCGGCTTCTGCTTCGCCGGAATGATTACACTCGCCAGCCACCCCACGCAAAAACTCGTCAAAATCCCGATCGCGCCATACGTGAAGAAGTGCAATGCCGTATGCCGCTGCACATAATAGAGCACCAGCACACTGCTGATCGCTCCGATCATCGCGCCGACGCCATGCGCCCGCTTCGTGAAAATGCCCAACGCAAACAAACCTGCCAACGCGCCCCCCGTCAATCCTAGCATGCCCAGAAACGCATCCCACAAAGACGAAATATTATATCGCGTCATCAGCAAAGCGATGGCTGTCCCTACGACACCGGACAACACCGTCACCCACTTCGCCACTTTCAACCGTTCGGCATCACCCATCTCCGGCTTAAGCCGGCTGTGGAAATCTGTCACCCACGCCGTGGCGATGCTGTTCAAGCTGCTCGTCGGTTGTGCCGCCGCAAAGATGCCTGCGACCACCAATCCACCCAAGCCTGCGGGCAACTCACTCACGATGAAGAGCGGGAAGATCGCATCATTCTTCAGTGCAGGATCAAGGCGGTCCGGGTTCAGCCGATAGAACGCATAAAGCGCCGTCCCCACCGCAAAAAACAAAGCCGTGGAAGGCACCACCATCAACGCATTCGTCCAGATGGACCGCGCCGCTTGCTTTTCATCCTTCGTAGACACATACCGCTGCACCACATCCTGCGTGGCCGTATACGGGATGAGATTCGAGAAGAGGTTGCCGATGATAATGACCCACGCCGTTCCAATCGTCAGGTCCGTCGTCCATTGCAGCGGTCCCATGAGTTTGTCATCCGCCGTGGCCACTTCCCAGATCTTCCCCGCACCACCCGGGATATGCATGCATGCGACGATGAGTGTCACCAAGGCGCCCAGCAACAGAATCACCGTCTGCACCACATCCGTCCACACCACCGATTCCAGCCCGCCCTCAAACGTCATCAGGATGCAGATGATACCCATGATGAGGATGGAGGTGCGCATGTCGAAACTGCTCACCGTGGAAAGCGCCAGCGCTGGCAGATAGAGCACGATGGCCGTCCGTCCCAACTGCATCACTATGAAAGACACACTCCCAAACCAGCGTGCCGCCAGATTGAAACGCCGCTCCAGATACTCATACGCCGACGTGATGTTCAGCTTACGAAAGAACGGCAGATACACCACGATGACCAGCGGCGCGAGGATCGGCACCGCCAGATTCGCGAGAAAGAAAGTCCAGTCGGTCGTGTAAGCTTTCGCCGGAATCGCCATGAACGTCAGGCTGCTCAACATCGTCGCATAGATGCTCAAACCCACTGCCCACCAGGGAATATTCTGGCCGCCACGAAAAAACTCATCACTCGTCTTCTTGCGTCCCACACTCCAGCTCACGCCCAGCATGATGATGGGATAGAGTGCCAGCGTGGCGTAGTTCAGCCAGCTAAACGATTTCTTCCTGCGCACCACTTCGCCGCTCCACACTTCGGGAGAGCGGATGCCCGGTTGCTTCTCGCCGCTGACCACGATGAATCGTCCATTCCATTCCACCACTGGCACCGTGACCTTCGAGAACGGCACTTCACCCCGCGTCGTCCAAGTATCTGTGATGGTGTGATACGCGAGGACATCACGGGGAAATCCCTTGTGCTCCGTCGGCGTTACGCTCACCTGCCTGCTATCATCCCCACCCATCACCAGCAAATGCGCCTGCCCGAGCGCCGGGGCAGGGGAGGGTGCGGCTACTGAGACACGTGGTAGATCGGCGATACGCTTCCAGCCCTTGCCTGGCGTATATCGATACGCATCGCGCAACCATTCCCGTGCCGGCTTGCCGTCTGCATCCGCTTTCAATCCCGCGCCGCTGAACAGGAAAAACGAACCGTCCTGCACACCCGCCGTCGCCAGCATCCGTCCCGGTCCTGGTAAGGGTTCCAACTCCTTCCACCCCGCCTCGATCTTCGTCAGGTCCAATGCCCACAACGTATTCAGCGCCTGCGTGGAAGCCGGTGTTTCAATCCCGCCTGCCACATAGACCGTGTTCTTGAGCAGTGCTCCTGACATGTTCGCGCACGCCTTGGGCAGGGCAGGGAGAGCACTCGTCTTAAGCGCACCATTCACCCATTCCAGCCGGAACACTTCCGTATGATGCCCACCCGCATCACTGCCGCCGATGCAGATGATGCCTTCCTTCGTCGAGATGGTTACGCCATACCCCAGTGGCCGTGGCAGCTTGCCGACGGTCTTCCATTCGCCATCTGGCTTCTCCAGCGCATACACCGTGTCATACCAGATTTTCGTGCCACCTTCCCAAGGCCGCTTATCCGGGAAATTCGCTCCACCCGCCACGATCAATGTGTCGTTGTGAACTCCCGCGAACATCGAGGCAAAGCCCTCCTTGTCCGGCAGATTCGGCAGCTTGCTCCACGCGAGCACGTCATTCGTTCCTTCCGCATGAAGTGAAGAATCGCCACCAGCACCTATCGTCATAAATAGCAGCAGCCAGATGAGCACGCGCGCAAACGGCGCCTTGCCACCCCATCCCGACCGGAGCAGCGGCATCATCCGTTTCACTTTTTCTCTCGTTCTCATCTTCCTGCGTTTTACCACACCCCCTGTGACATCCATAGTCACAGGGGGTAAAAATTGTTAAATTATTTTTCCGGCAAACCCCGCCCGGTCTGGAAGCCTTCGATGCTTCTTGTTCTTTAGTCCTTCAACGCCTCCCAAAGCATCAGCAACGCTTCGCCTCGTGTCAGTTGCGAAAAGGAGGGAGCGGCCTTAACGCGACTGCCGCTCGGCAACATGCCGACGAACCGCCCATGCGTGATTTGTACCCCTCGCAGCTCTTCATCTTTCACCAATGCCCTCGCAAGCGTATCCGCTTTCAAAGTGCCCTCTTTAATTCGTTTCACGCCGCTGGCCCACTGGAACGCCACCTCCTGCGTCAGCGGTTCATTCAACCTCGCGTCATACGTCGCAAAAAATCCTTTCGCGCCGAAATACTGCACCGCCGGGATCCATTCCTCCTTCCCGCTCACCTCCACATCATTGAAGAAGCTCAGCATTACCCGTTTATCCGCCAGTGTCCGCAACAGCTTGTCTGCATCGATCGCTGCTGGCGTTTGTTTGTTTTTCACCGCCTGCACCGCTGCATACGCTGCGGATTCGCAAATATTCATCCACGTCGGCTCCAGCCGGATGGTTCCCCACGCCACATGAGTGGACGACAGGCAGACCGGCACCAGCAGATTATCCACGCCTTGCGGCAAGAGCGCCCGATACGGCACCTGGCCGGGGAACGTCTCGTAGTGCAGCATCATCTTTCCCTCATCCAGGCTCCCCTTCACGCGGTTCGTCGTGCAGGCGTGCGTGTCCAGATACCACTCCGTCACGCCGATGCTGTCTTCGTGGACGGGCGCGCGCATATAGTCCTTGGCCAGCATCGCATCGTGCTGCGTAAAGACATAGCGCCCCACGATCCGCCGAGCCTCCCGCACATAGAATTCATACGGCCGATGTCCGTTATCGGTGAACTCATCCTTAGCCAGTCCATACTGACCGAAATACTTCCTCCGCTCAGGTGTCACGGATTCATCATTCTGCAGAAAATACAGCAGCCCCATCGTCGCGTCCCAATGCGCATCCATCACCTGCTGACGCGTCTGGGTTTTTCCCTCCACGTAGGCCGTATGCGGTCCGATCAATTGGGGCCGGTTCCACCCGATCTTCTTGTTTGGCAACGGCTGCACGATGGACCCGAACTCCAGTTTCTTCAACGCCACCACGTCGTAGTTCGCCGGCTTGGTCACCGGCAACCGGTTCGCCGGATCGGACGAAAGGATGGTGCGATAGTTAAAAGCCTGCACCTCACCATCCGCCGCACCTGTGCTCTCTGGCGCGATGGATTGGAAGCCCGTGAACTTCCGCAAGTTCAAGGAGTCATGAAGTTCCGCGAGCTTCGCCAGCTCCGGTGTCGGCGCCTTTTGAGAGGAAAGCATGAACACCTTCCCTGCATGCGGTTCGTTATACTCCGCCCGCGCTTCCCGCCCCACGCGATAAGGCACCTTTGCCAGCGCCGCCAAATCTCCTTCATACGAGCAATCAGCGAATACCTTGGCCGTCACCGTTTTCGTTTCCAGCCCTTTGGACGATTTGAACGTGATCGATTGAATGATCGCTCCCTCCCGCTTTACCGCTACCGGATTAAACCCCTTCCAAACCGTGAGATTCTTCTCCTTGCCGACCAACTCATTGAAAATCTTTTCCGCGACCTTGGGTTCGAATTTCCCATTCGTATGTCCGCTCTTGGCAGGCAGCGCCTGTTTATATTGCTCGGAGTTCTCTCCGTAAGTGGTCTGGTAATGATCGAAGATCGCCCGCCTCACTTCGTCATAGAGGGGAGAGCGTTTCCCTTCATACTGCGTATCCCAAACACCTAAGCCGCTGGAGAGGATGCCGCCCAGATGCTCATTCCGGTTCACCAGCAACACGTTCAGCCCCTCACGCGCCGCGCGCACCGCCATGGTGATTCCTCCCGGCGTTCCTTCCACCACCACCAGATCATAGTCTCCACGCGAATCCGCCGCCTGTCCGAACAACACACCACCCAAAATCAACCAGCCACACAACCACTGTCTAACAGTGGAGAACGTCACCTGTCTGAGAATGGTGGTGCTCATGTGCAATGACCTGCGCGAATGAATCCCCGGAACCTATCTCCTCTATCCTCCCGAAACGAGCCTCAAAAACTGGTCAAAATATCTGACCAGAGCAATGGAGCGCCGAGCTCCAGCTCGGCGCTGGCGGAACGTGACCGTCCCGCCTACAGCAATGCTTATCCGCCTTTCCCTCCGTGTTCCATCTGTGGCTAAAAAGCAAAACTGGCCGGAGGGACTCCGGCCAGTTTCGCAAATCACTCAGAAAGCCCCGTTTACTCCAGCGACTTGATCTTGACGTTCCGATACCACACCGGTGCCATCGCCTTCCCATGCAACCCTTGAAAACCGATCGGTCCTTTGCGCGCGAAAT
>JAJNBN010000157.1 GCA_021156225.1 Verrucomicrobiota bacterium
GCCACGCCCAATGCTCCGCGCGCCGTTTCTCCAGATCGAATACCTCCACCTTGCCCGCCACCTTCGGAGCCGCCTCCTGCGGCCACGGCAAGCCCAGCTTCACCCACTGTTTAAGTGTGTCCACCTGCGCTGATGTGAGCTTTGTCTTCGGCGGCATCTGCAGCTCCGGATCCGAGTATTCCACCGCCTTGATGAGCAAACTCTTCTCCGGACTCCCTGCCACCACTACCGCTCCGGCCTCGCCGCCGCGCAAGACCGCCTCCCGCGAATCCAGATACAATCCGCCCTTAACTTTCTTCGCCCCCGCGCTATGACATTCAAAACAATTTTCCACCAGCAAGGGCCGCACCTTCTTCTCAAAAAAATCCAACTGCTCCGCCGAAAACTCCGCCGCCACCAAAGAAAGCCCCATCCCCCATCCCACAATGGCGGTTACGACCAACGCTCTCTTCCAAAACCTCATTCCAGCTATCCTAAAATTCTAATTTTCGAGTTAAATAACATCAAGGCAACCATTTCGTAATCGTCCTCGTTCTCGTCGTCGTCCTCGAGTTCTTTCCCTGTTCTCGATGTTCGGAGTTCGATGTTGGATGTTCGCTGCTTCCCCATCACCTCATCGCCTCCCCCTCCAAACTCTTCCCATCCGTATCCAATATCTGAAAATGATGAATGCCATGCTTCTTCTCATTCTCATGCGTCCACACGATCTTCTTGTCCCGATCCACCTCGATAAGTTTCACCCCCGGCTTGCTGTTGCCATAACTCGTGATCACCGTGTTTCCGTTCGGTAACCGCTGCGCCCCGCACGCATCCTTGATGAGTGGTGATGGCAGATCCGTATTGCTCAACTGCCACACCGTCTTGCCCTTCGCATCCACCTCGATGCTTGTATGCCCATACGTGCAGTTGATCAATGTGTTCCCGTTCGCCAGCCGGATCGCCGTGAACGGCCAGTTCGGTGTCTGCACCTCCCACACGATCTTGCCCGTCTTGTCATACTCACGAACAACTTTGTCATGCAGTTGCGGAATGAGGTAATTGCCATTCGGCAGCTTACGCGCCATGCGGCTCTGCATGTGAAAATTCGTTAACTGACACTGGATCGGAAACTCCACGAGAATCTTCCCCTCCCGATTCACTTCGATCAACCGCGGCTTCGGCCCCGCCTCCGTCAGCATGATATTCCCACCATCAACTATCTGCGCCGTGTTCACCTCCGCTTGAGTGCCCTTGAACTCGAACACCTTCGTCCCATCCCGCTTCACCTCCACCACCGCCCCGCCCGGATACTCCTTGCTCTTGGACAAGGCCAGCAACACGTTCCCGTTCGGCAAAACCCACCCATCCCGCGTATTCGCCGGATAACTCCAGGTCACCTTGCCCTCCCCCGACAGGATGTAAGTCTCCGCCCCCGTGGCCAAAAAAGAATGTGTCACGGCGTGGGCACGGTCAGATAACAGAACGCAAGCAAGCGTCAGCAAGGCAAGAAAACGTGGCTTCATCCCCCACTTTTGCCAGAAGCCAGCACAGATGTCAGCCTTTCAAAAAAAGAAAAACCGGCCAAGGATTTGGCCGGTTTCCAAAATCACCGTTCAACATCATCTGCCCCTTCTCGATGTTCGATGTTCGATGTTCGATGTTGGGCGTTGGATGTTCGATGTTTTCCCACTAGTGCTTCATATCCTCTTCCTTCGGCTCCGGCAGCCACTTGGTCAGGATCGCCCCCACCAGCGCATAGCCACCCGCCACCAGCGCACCCACGACCGCGATCTTCGCCGGCCCGGATAAGGCCGGAGCCGCAGTCGCTGCTGCGGTTGCCGCCGCCGCTGCCGCCGGCTTGGCGGCGGACAGGCTGATCGTGAACCACGCCGCCGCCGTGCCGATCACACGGCCACCGATATTCGCCGCAAAGCTCTCGCCCGTGCCACGCAGATGCACCGGGAACACCAACGGGATGTAATTGCCCCAAAAGCTGAACTGTCCCACCACCAGCAAGCCGGCGATAAAGATGCCCACCTGGACCCAGATCAGGGAACCTTCCGTATTCAGATTACTGGAGATCCACCAAAACAACAGCGGCACAAAGAACAAAGCCGGTATCTGGAATACCCGGAGCAAGTTGCGTTTGCTGGCGAACTTAAGCACCAGCATGGCCAAGATGAACCGCCCCACCAGACCGCCGATCTCCTGCCATAGCGTTACCCCGGCCACTTTCTCGTCCGTGGCATTACCTGCGATCTGGCGCAACTTGGGTTCCGGCGGCACCGGCTGACCAGCCGCCTTGGCATCCTCCACCGCCTTGTCACGCGCAGCCTTGGCCACCTTCTGCACCTCCACATGACCTTTGCCCGGAGCTCCCAGGATGGCCGGCAATTGTTGGATGGCTCCGAAGGCCAGTCCATAGCTCGCCGCGAACACCAGCGTCGTGACGATCGTGGTCTGGCGCAGCTCCGGGCTGAACAGTTCGGCGATGCTCGGCCGCTTGAGCGTGCCCTGCGCCTTCTTCGCCGCCCATGCGGGCGATTCCGGCAGGAACGGCCGGATCAAGATCAACGGCAACGCCGGGATGACACCGGAGATGAGTGTGTAGCGCCAGGCCTCATGCCCGTCATGAATGGCCGGCAAGCTCAACGCGATCTTGGCCGCCAAAATATTCGCCCCGGCCACCAGCAAACCGCCCACGGATGAAAACGCCTGCGTATAACCCAACACCTTCTCACGCTGCTGATGATTCGGGAACAGCTCCGCCAGCCACGCCACCGCCGCCACGAACTCCACGCACACACCGATGAATACCAGGCACCGGCAGATCAGCAATTGCTCCAGCGTCGTCGCGAAACCAGCGGCAAAAGCTGAGAACGCATAGAGCAAAATACTGAACGTCAACACCCGTCGACGGCCAAAGATGTCCGTGAGGTAACCGCCCAGCAAACCGAAGACGCCGCCCGCGATGGCCGGCACAAAGAAGAGCGTGCGCCCCCATTTCACAAACATCTCACCACCCGGCGCCCACGCAGCCCGGGCCGCTGCCGGATCCATGCCGCTATTGATCATCTGCTCGATCAAGGGCGCGCTCAGCGCCGCCATCGCGGGCTTAATGATGAGCGGCAGCATCAGCAGCTCATAGATGTCGAAGGCAAAACCGATGGCGGCAATGATGCACACCAACCACTGGGTCGTGGTCAGCTTAAATCCGGGTTCCGAGGAGCTCATGATGCTGTATCAAAACGAAGCCCCCCATTCCGTGCAAGCGAAAATAATACGAACACGTATCATTTTCCCACAAACGTGTTTTACTTCTTCAACCGTGTATCTCAAAACCAAGCAATCCGAGCGTCAGGCAAAGCAACGGAAAATCTGCCCCGATCACCGGCAATTTACCCGCCTCTTCCACGATCGCACGAGTTTCAGGAGCGATCGCCGTTGGCCTCTGGTCATATGGATTGAAGTGCTCGATGTATCTCTCTTTGGGGAAAACGCAGAGCTCGAATACGCTTTGATCGCCTTGGAAAACCACGACCTCATCGTCACCTCTATCCCCTTCCGTCATTAATGCACCGGGAAACATGGCTACCCATCTTTTGCCTCCGTAAACGAAATGGATCGCAGGGGGACGCAGCCATCCGAAAACAAGTTCGGTTTGATAACTGGCGGAACCGATTCTGATCTCGCCCTTTTTGCCCTCTCCTTGAAAAACCGCTTCATTGCCATCCACCGCAATCTTTCCCTTCCACTCCCTGTTATCTCGAAAAGGCCAGCCCTCAAATCTGTAGGCCAGTTTCTCGTCCTTACGAGGCTCTTCTCCATTTGGAATTTTGCGCCATAAAACCACCTCGCACCAAAAATCCTTCGGAAACAAGGTGAAGCCGCCCACGATATGCCGTGAATGTCTGCCGACACATACGTTCTCCAGGGTTTTCCAGTCGAGCGACATGGGCAATCGTATTCACTTCTTCTTTTTCGGCTCCGGAAACTTCACCGCATACAACTTTTCCAGCACTTCGCCGCGCAACTTGCCCTTGATGCTTCCCGCCTTCTTGATGTCCACGCCCTCCGCCTCCGCAATCGCCACCCACCGGTTCAGCGTTGCCTCATCGATCTTGGTTTTCGGACTCACCTCGTGGCCGGGCATCTCACTGGTATACTGCCCGAAGATCGGCTCCTGTTTCACCAAGGTCGTGACCGAGGGATCCACCAACCCGTGAAACGCACCACGCGCACCGAACCACTGGGCCGCGCGGAATAACGTTGAACCTGGCCGCACATCCGTGAGGTAGATCGTGGCCAGCTTGTGCTTGTGCAACTGGTCTTGCAGCATCGGGACCGAGATCTCCTGCACTGGCTTGTCCTGCAAGATCGCCAACCCCGCCGCATGCCCCGCCGCCTGGCCCAGCGCCGTCCACGTCGGCTCCATGCGCAGACAGGAGAATCCCACGTGACTCGCCGAGACCGCCACCGGCACCAGCAGATTGCCCACATCCTTCGGCACGATCACGCCATAAGGCACCTGAAAGGGCGGCACGCTCTTATAGAATTCCCCGGTATGCTTCCCGTTAAACCGCGTGCCTTCGCGCCCCGTGCCGTGGCAATTCAGCGAATAATCCCCCACCGCGATGGCATCCGCGAAGAACTTCGCCCGCACATCATTTGAGCCCTGCGCCACATCATTCTCCGTGAAAACATATTGACCGATCATCCGTCGGGCCTCCCGCACATAGAGCAAGGGCGGCACGTAACCGCTATCCACGAACTCATCCTTGCACAAACCCCACTCCCGCGCCGGCCCCTGGATATTCTTCGGCACCGCTGAATCATTCTGCAGGAAATACAACAGGCCGATGTTGTAATAATAATGCTGGTCCCAGATGCGCTGGCGCACCACCGGCACCCCGTCGGGATACCCATCGTTGATGTCCGGCATGCTCAGGCGCACTGGCGCATGCGGCGTATCGTTCACATCCGCCTTGCGATTCGGCAGCAGCGGCAGATGCGTGCGGTAGATGCCATCCAGATCACCGGAGAAAACTTTCTTGAGCTTGCCCGAGGCAAAATGCTCCAGCACACCGATGAAATCATCCCGCTTATATCCCGGCGGTGCCTGCACCATCACTCGATTATCCGGGTTATCCGTCATCATCAGGCGGAAATTGTAGCCCTGCACCTGCCGGTCCCCGCCCTTCGGCACATCTGCGGCGAGACTCTCATTATACGCCTCCGGCCCCTCACGTCCCACCGTGTAGGCCACCCCAGCCCTCGCCATCAGATCGCCCTCGTAAGTGGCATCGATGAATACCTTGGCCCGCACCACCATCACACTGCCATTGGCCCCGATGAACTGCGCCGTGCGGATCATCGGCCGCGCGGCCGGCATGCCCACCTCCACCTCGCCCAACCGGTACTTGCGCAGAAACCGCACCGTCGGCACCTCGTTCAACATCTGGGAAAACGCCTTCAAGTTCACCATCGGCTCCCCGTGCAACCCGCGAAACGACGCCTCATGATTCGGTGAGCCCACCCCCCTCTCGGCGATGTAATACCGCTCCACCCGCATGCAGAATTCCTGGTAAGTCCCAGAAATGGACGCCAGTGTCCGCACATCCGTCCAGGAAAGCCCGCTCGTCACCATGCCCCCGAGCCGGTCTGATGGCTCCACCAGGATCACGGAGTAACCGCTCTTCGCCGCTCCGATGGCCGCAGCGATCCCCGCCGGCGTGGCACCGTAAACCACCACATCCATCCGCACCTCCTGCGCCCGCGCTGACGAGGCCAAACCACACAGGAGCAGAACCAAGCAAGCCAACCGGCGAAGAACGAGGTGCGTCATAACGTGACGCCATTCTGCCACGCCCCCTTTACAAAGCAAACCCTCAAGTCCCGGCTCCTCCGTTGCGGAACGCATCCGGAAAGCACCACGGATTACCGAGCGATGAGGAAAGCACGGCAACGCTACACCTCCCTCGCCCCTTGGAGGGGAGAGGGCCGGGGTGAGGGGTGCCCGCCTTCTATCGTTGCAATCCGTCACATTCCCCACCATCTCACGACCTCCGCTTGTCCCCGTCACACATGATGTTTTCATTTTCTCACCCGCCCATGTCGCATAAATCATGCCCTTACCATAATGGGAGGGGTGTGACATCCATAGTCACAGGGGTGAAAATAATTGGAAATTCTTTTCCCGCCAGAAACAGCCGCAAAAAACGGATAATCAGAGCCTCAGTTTACCAAGGCCGTTCGGGTTTCAACTCAACACTGCCAAAATCGGTTACACCTGCAGCATCACCTTCGGACAGTTGAATCTCCTTGCTTCCTCCATAAATCTTCTTTTGCTTGGTGCCCGGCGCAGTGGCAGCTCCCAGCACGCGCAACGTGTAGTTTCCGGCCACCAGATTCTTTCCGGCCCACACCCCATCCGGCCCTTGGGACAGGATCGTAAATCCGTAGGTTGGCTTGTTATGATAAGCGGCATCCGGCGGCGTACCAGGGGCCATTAACACGACGTGCAAAGGAGGCTGTTGCTCCAGAGGGATTTCCGCCGGCCAAACAGCTTTCCCGGAAAACCGATACGTATTGCCGCCCAGCAAAACAGTGGTTGTTTCACCAGACCGGACCTCCAATTGTTTCAGCGGAATATCCTCCCATGACCACACCCCGTTCACAGGTTCGGAGTTGACCCGCCGCCAGAGTCTCATTCGTCCCGCAGGAATTTTGGCAAAAACAAATCTCCCCTGCTCATCCGTCTTGGTCACGAAAGTTTGCTCATCCAGCATCAAAGTATCGGGCGAGCCCAACTGCCACTGCACCCGGATTTCCATTCCCCGCTGAGGTATCCCGTCACTGACATACTCACCTTCTATCCGGCCCCAAAGTTTGATTTGCAGCGTCGGACTATCCATCACCGTGGCAAAGGTTTCTTCGGCATAACCGCTGGCATGTACCGCCACGACACGTTGAATCGTCGCGTCGGGCAACAACTCAAATACTCCATTGCGATCGGTTTTCAGCAACGCGGTCAGGTTTTGATTTCCCCGGCTGCCGCCAAACCAGCCCGGAGCCAGTTTAAGCTTGGCCCCGGGCATCACCAATCCCACTTCCGTGGCTGCGGCTGGGGAACCATCCGGCAGTTTGACCATCACCGCATGGCTTTGCCTGCGCCGCAAAGTGACATCCATCCTCACCACGCCAGCATCGGCAGGGACTTTTCCGCTGATGTAAGGAGCATAACCCTCCGCTTCGAAACGGAACACATAACCCGTATTTTCCCGCCCACCGATCACAGGCTCATTCAAACTGTGCTTGAATTTTCCACCACTGAAACTCAGCCACATACGCTCTAGGGAACTCCACCGGGGAATGAAAGCCTCCTTGCCCGTCGCATCCACTTCTGGAGTGCCGGTGACGATGCGGAACTTGGGCAGTAGCTCGCCCGAATCGGCATCCTTTACTGTTCCTTCAATCATCACGACAGGCGACAAAGTAAAGAACATCTCCTCGGCTGGTGCATTTTTCCAGACAGCCCGGCCTTCGGCATCCGTATCGGCGCTGAATTCCACTTGGGTAGGAGGTCGATTGGAGGAACCTATCGCGCGGCGATCCATAAAATCATACCAGACATTCGCCTTGGGCACCGGCTCCCCTTTGTGGTTTACCACGCGTAGGAGCAGTTGTTTCCCCGGTTGCAACACCAACCGGAATGGAGCCATTCCCTCACCGATCTCAATCTCTTGCGTCACTGCGGCGAAGCCCTTTGCTTTGGCCGTCAGCAAGTTTTTCCCGGGCGGGCAGCCGGCCAGTTCGAAGCTCCCATCCTTTCCCGTTTTGCCAGTGCGGCTTTTGGATTCACGCCACATGCCCACGAGCACTGTGGCATTGCTTACAGTTTGACCATCGGGATCGACCACAACTCCACGCACATTCCTAGCGCTACCTAGGCGGAAAATATATATGCCTTTTCGCAGTGCTCCTTCGGCTTCAGGATCAGCATAAAGATCATTAACGCGGGCAGACAGATACGCCGCATGCGTGGCAGAACCGCTGAGCTTACGAATCATTTCTTCAGCATTCCGGTTAATTTTCCAGTAACCATCCGCGCCGGTAGTCGCCGAGCCGCCAGCCGCATAAGTCTGTACCAGACCTTGCTGCTTTGGATCCTCACCGGAACCGAACGAAACCTTGGCCCCTGCCACCGGATTACCCTCGGCATCAACCACGCGCCCGCCGATAGGCACGGCAGGATCCAGTTTGACCAGATAAGATTCAGGCACCACATCCCCCCGGGATGGCAGCCAACGCAATCGCGTATCCGCAAAGCCGTCCAACTGGGTGGTTAGCGAGATGTCTGTCACTGACGATTTCCCCAATGGTATCGCGATTTCACCCGCCTCATCGGCCGAAAATTCACCTCCCGAAAGCTGTTCACCTTCCCAGCGGCGCATGCTGACCTTGGCACCGGAAACTGGCTGACCGCTTACGGTCGCCACCAGCTTGAGACGGATGAAGTTCGTCTGCACCGTCTCGCTCACGGCTTCAACCGTTGTGCCTGGCGTAACTGGAACCGGTGCTGGTGCCCGTGGCGGCGACGGCACCGCATTCAAAGGCTGGCGACTCTCGAGGACAACATCGTGCGAATGCCCATCAGGAATCAGTTTTTTGGGCCAGACCGCCACCGCAACCGCCGTGGAGACAACCAGCAACGCCACCAACCCTTTGAACAATCCCCATGACATCATTCCGGCAAGGCCAGCCGCCACACCCGCCGGAGCAAGCCCCTGCAAAGCTTTACTAGCTACTGACTTTGCCAACCCCACCGGCCCCGCCATCACCGCCCGCTCCGTCAACAAAGTTCCGAGCAATGCAGTCGTCGTCGCCGCACCTCGTGCCGCCAGCATCTCCCGCAGTTTATCCACCGCCCGACTCACCCGTTTCTGAGCGGCATCTTCGCTCACGCCAAAGAATGCGCCCAAACTTTTCAAATCACGCCGTTCAAAGTAGCGCAGCAAGATCGCTTCGCGCTCAGCCGCTTCCAGTTGGTCGATGGCTTCATCCAGATACGGTGCCATCTCCTGCCAGTTCGTTTCATCGGATTCATGGATCATCATGGCGGCCGCCTCCTTTTCCCGCGCTTGACGACGTATCTCACCCCGCACCAGATTGCTGGCCACAAAACCCGTGTGCCGGTGCAGCCAACCACCCAGCATCACGCGCTCCGGCAAAGTCTCCGCCTTCCGCGCCAAATCGGTGAACACAGTTTGCGTCACCTCTTCTGCGCGGTGTGCATCGCCGCGCATCCGGCGCAATGCCACCGAATACACGAGATCCAAATAACGCGTGACCAGCTCTCGGAACGCAACCTCCGAGCCGTTCGTGGCATACTCCCGCAGCAATTGATTTACGTCATTCATGGTCGTCTTCTATCCCTAGGAAGCCGCCCGCCGCCCAATCCGACAAAATAAATTGAAATAGTTGCCTCAAAGAATTACGCGGGAATCCTGCCGGACTCGGAACGTCACCGCAACCTCGCTTGCGCAAAGCCCGCTTCTGAAGAAGTATGAGGTGCCCTTCAGAAGGCGCAACGCTATGGAAAACT
>JAJNBN010000158.1 GCA_021156225.1 Verrucomicrobiota bacterium
GGCCGTCACCGGGATGTTGGCCGGGGATAGCAAACTGGCGACCGGTGAAGTACTGCGCAGTCCGGGGCTGTTGCAAAAGCATTACTCACCCAAGGCTCGGCTGATCATCAGTGAATGGACGGACGCCGCGCACTTGCTGAAGAAGTTGGCGGAGCTTAAGGCCGATTTGGCGACGACTCACATCATCAGCCATACCCGCATCCCGCTTTGCGCGGAACTCACCAATGTGAGTGTCATCCCCCATGATGCCGAGGCGTTTGCCCGGGCGATCTATGGGGAACTGCATCGGTGCGACGAGGAAGGGGCCAGCCTGATCATGGTGGAGGCGGTGCCGCCCGTGGCGGAATGGCAGGGCATCGCGGACCGGCTCAATAGAGCCTCGGCTACCGCGTAAAAATGCCTTGGCGGTCCTCGCGGGACAGGGCCACTATGCTGAAAAGACGCGCAGCAACAGCTTGAAAGTTGGCGGATTTCCCGCAACCTTTGGCCCGAGCAACTGTTTAACCACCGGACAACCGGGAACTTTTTGACGAAATCATGGGAATGGCGCAATTTTTAAGGGTGATGCAATTCCGCCTGGCGGCAATTGGTGTGGGTGGGCTGTTCACCCTCACCGCGCTGGGCCAGCCGGCCCCCCAACCCGTCCGCCAGCTCAGCTTGATGGAGTGCATTGAGATGGCCTTGGCTCACAATCTGGACATCCGCATCCAGCGGGAAGAGCCCCGGTTGGATCGTTTCACGTTGGAAGGTTCCTACGCCGCTTGGGATCCCTCGTTCACCTCCACTGCCGTCCATAACTACAACTCCTCTCCCGGCGGTACGGATGGTGAAGGCCGTCCCTTGCCTTCCACGGAGATCAATACCGAGTCCATCTCCCCCGGCCTGACCGGTGTGTTGCCGACCGGCATGCGTTATGATCTGACCTCGAATTTCGGCTTCCGGGATGTGAACAACAACCGGTCCGAATATAACAGCCAGGCGGTGATCAGCGTCCGCCAGCCCTTGTTGCGCAACATGTGGATCGATGATTCCCGCCGCCAGATCCTCATCAACCGGCGCAATCTGCGCAGCTCGGAACTGGGTGTGACCCTGCAGGCGATGAACACCATCGCTTCCGTCGAACAGGCGTACTTCGATCTCATCTTCGCCGAAGAAAACGTGAAGGTGCAGCAATCCGCGCTCGGTCTGGCCGAACGGTTGCTGTCAGAAAATAAAAAGCGCGTAGAAGTGGGTGCGCTCGCTCCGCTAGACGAGAAGCAGGCGGAATCTCAAGTGGCCGCGCGCCAGGCCGATCTCATTCGTGCGGAAGGCCAATTGGCTGACCAGCAGAACGTCTTGAAGCGGCTTTTGACGGATGATTTCGCCGTGTGGCGCACCGTTTATATCAAGCCCACGGACAAGTTGCTGCCGCTGCCCCAGACCTTTGACCTGCAAGAAAGCTGGCAGACCGGCATCGATATGCGGCCCGACCTGGAGCAACAGCGCATCGAGCTGGAGAAGCAGAACATCCAGTTGCGCTACACCCGCAATCAGTTGTTCCCCTCGCTCGACCTCTTCGGCAGCTTTGGCCAGAACGGCTTGGGACCGAACATGGGCAATGTGGTGCGTGACATCGAGGTGGGTGAGAATCCCCGGAACTCTTATGGCATCGCGCTGACCATCCCCTTGGGCAATCGCGCCGCCCGCAGCGCGCATAACATCGCCAAGGGCATCAAGGAACAATTGCTCCTGCGCTTCAAGAAACTGGAGCAGGATACCATCATCAACATCGATAATTCGGTGCGGCTGGCGCAGTCAAACTACGAGCAGATCGATGCCACGCGCAAGGCCCGCGAATACGCCGAGGCCGCGCTGGATGCCGAGCAGAAGAAGCTGGCGAACGGCAAGAGCACGAGCTTCGTGGTGCTGCAATTGCAACGCGATCTGACCTCCGCCCGCTCCGCTGAGATCCGCGCGCTGGCGGATTACAACAAGGCACTCTCCACGCTGTCTCTGAACGAGGGTACCACGCTCCGGCGGAACAAGCTGGATGTGCGGGTGGAGCGGTAAGCGCTCTGACGGTGACAAAACCCTTTGCGAATGCGGCCAGTATGGCCGCATTTTCCTTTCTAGCAGGCGTACGTTCACGGGTTGACTTCACCGCATTTCAGAGAATCGTTTGAGTTGCACATGGCGTTGCCCGGATTAGCGAACTCTACAGTCACGGAATGGTTCTCTCGTACTTACGGGAAGCCAACACCCGTGCAGGCGCAGGCGTGGCCGACCATCGCGCAGGGGAAGAATGCGCTGCTGGTTTCGCCCACGGGAACGGGCAAGACCTTGGCAGCGTTTCTCGCGGCCTTGCATGAGCTGGCAGCGATGGAATTGCGCGGTGAATTGGAGAACCGCATCTACCTGCTCTACATCTCGCCATTGCGCGCCTTGGGTTATGATCTGGAGAAGAATCTCAACGCACCGTTGCAGGCGATATATGGGGAGAAGCCGCCGATTCGTGTAGGTTTGCGTTCGGGCGATACTTCCTCTGCTGAACGGCAGAAACAATTCACCAAGCCGCCGCACATCTTGCTGACCACGCCGGAAAGCCTGTGCCTCCTGATGAGCCAGGAGAAGTGGTTGCCTGTCCTCTCCGGCGTCCGTTGGGTGATCGTGGATGAGATCCACGCCCTGGCGGAGAACAAGCGGGGAGCGCATCTCAGCTTAAGTTTGGAACGGGTGGATGAGCTGGTACGAAGCTCAAAGAAAACCGAACCCGAAACTCCGAACCAGAAACTAGAAACCAACTGCGTCCAACGCATCGGGCTCTCCGCCACGGTTGCGCCATTGGATGAAGTGGCGAAATTTCTGGTGGGCACGCATGGTCAATGCGAGATCATTGATGCGAGTGCGGAGAAGAAGATCGATCTGCGAGTTTATACGCCGCTCGGGAAGAATCCGTATCCGGTGGCGGGTTACACCGGAGAACGGCTCATCAAAGAATTGGGGCGCTTGGTGCTGGGGAATCGCACTACGCTGATCTTCACGAACACACGTTCTGGCGCGGAGTCAGCGACGTTTTGGTTGAAGGATGCGTTGCCGGAATTGGCGGAACAGATCGAGTGTCACCATGCTTCGCTGGATCGCGATGTGCGGCAGGAGGTGGAGGATCGGTTGAAGCGCGGGGAACTGCGAGCTGTCGTTTGCTCCACGAGTTTGGAGCTGGGCATTGATATCGGGTCCATCGATCTCGTCGTCATGCTCGCGACGCCCAAAGGGGTGAGCAAAGCGCTGCAACGGACAGGTCGCGCTGGTCATAACATTCATTCCATCAGCCGTGGCCTTTTGATGGCCACGAACATCAATGACCTCATCGAATGTTGCGCCACCGCCCTGCTTGCCCGCACGCGGCATCTGGATAATGTACGCTTGCCTAACGCCCCGCTCGATGTGCTGGCGCAGCATTTGGTGAGCATGGGTTGTTTGGAGAAGCGATCTCGCGCCGAAGCATTCGCACTCGTCCGCAAGGCTCATATCTATCGCCATTTAACGGAGCAAGATTTCGATGACGTGCTGGATTATCTTGCGGGCGGTGGGAAATCCCTGCGGAAGCAATATGCTGAACTCTTCGGCAAGATCCATCTGGATGAAGAGAGCTTCGAGACGCGTCTAGGTACGGTGCGGCGTGATTTCTTGCAGAACGTCGGCGTCATTCCCAGCGAAGGGACGGTGACTATCCGGTTGAAGAATCGCGTGCTCGGCAGTGTGGAGGAGTCCTTCATGCGGCAGTTGAAGCCCGGCGATGTCTTCATGATCGGGGGACGCGCGGTGCAGTTGGAAAAGGTCGGGTGGATGGAAGTCTTCGTGCGGCGCGCGGATCATTCCAAGCCGACCATCCCGCGCTGGAACGCGAACAAGATGCCACTGAGCAATCGCGTGGCCCAAGAGATCATGGGTTTTCGCTCGGAATTGCGGACACGCCTGGAAGCTGATGATGGGCCCGACTTGGAACCTTGGATCGCCGCCCGGCTCGATTGCGGCTCGAACAATGCACGCATCATCGGAAAAATGTATCGCGCTCAGCATGAGCTTTCGGAGATACCCACGGTGGATTTTCTGCTGGTGGAGGAACTGGCCGCCAGTCGGGATGAGGAAACGGTGGCCGTCGTGGAACCGAACAGTCGCAAACCACGTGTCAAAGGACGACCCATCTGGGTGCCCGCGCGTCATTATTTCATCCATTCACTGATTGGCCGTTCGGCGAATGACGCTCTTTCCCGCGTAGTTGCCCAGAGATTGAGCCGGTTACGCGGTGGCAATGCGGTGGCCACACCGGATGATTATGGTTTCGTACTTACGGTGACGCCGGAACAGCATTTTACCTTGGAAGAATTGCCTCAATTGCTGGCGCTGGAAGGTTTTGAGGAGGACTTGGACCAATCGCTCAAACGCTCGGCCCTCTTGCAGTATCACTTCCGCAATGCCGCCCAGACCGGCTTGATGGTTTACCGGAATTACTTCGGAGAACAGAAATCCGTCCGGAAGCTGCACTTTTCGGCCGAAGTCATCTTCAATGTTTTGCAAGAGTATGAGCCGGACCATGTTCTAATGCGGGAAGCGCGCAGTGATGTGCTCCATACCTTTCTCGACGTCGCAGGTGCGAAGGCCTTTCTGGACCGCGCGGCTGAGTTACCCAAACGTCTCCATGCCGTGGACCGTGTGCCGCCACTTTCCTTCGCCATGTATGCCACGAAGATCAAGGAAGCCCTGCTGGTGGAAGATCCGGCTGCGACGATGGAACGGCTGTATAACCTCTGGTGGAGCCGGATAGAAGGGGACGAAGGCAAAACCAACCCTTGAATGGAGCAAAAAATGCCCGCTTTCTCCCCAGTGCCATGGCTTGACGGTATTTGCACGGTTGGGGTAGCTTGCCCTATTGGCGCGATGCGCTAGTGTAGTCGTACATATGAACAACTTTTTGATACCACACGTCATCGAACAGACCGGACGTGGCGAACGCGGTTACGATATCTACTCCCGTTTGCTGGTGGACCGCATTGTTTTCCTCGGCACCCCCGTTGATGACATGGTGGCGAACGTGATCATCGCGCAGTTGTTGTTCCTCCAGATGACGGACCCGAAAAAGGACGTGCATCTGTATATCAATTCCCCCGGCGGCAGCGTCACCGCGGGCCTCGCCATCTATGATACCATGCAGTTCCTGACCTGCGACGTGAACACGTATTGCATCGGCCAGGCGGCCAGCATGGGCGCGGTGCTCCTCTGCGGCGGCACGAAGGGTAAACGGTTCGCCCTGCCGAACGCGAATATCATGATCCATCAGGTGCTCGGTGGCGCGGAGGGCCAGGCGAGCGATGTGGAGATCCGCGTGAAGTACATGCTGAAGCTCAAGGAGCGGCTGAACACAATCATCGCGCGGCATACTGGCCAGACGTACGAAGTGGTGGAAAAAGCGTGCGACCGTGATAACTTTATGAGTTCCGAAGAAGCGAAGAAATTCGGCCTCGTGGACGAAGTCGTCGCCTCGCGCAAAGAAGTCCCCGGCATGCCGGACAAGACTTCCGTAGTCACGAATTGATCTTAACTGGCAAATAAAATGGCCCGGCCTACCAACCTGACCTTGTGC
Source organism: Verrucomicrobiota bacterium (assembly GCA_021156225.1). Lineage (GTDB taxonomy): Bacteria > Verrucomicrobiota > Verrucomicrobiia > Limisphaerales > JAEYXS01 > JAEYXS01. Next base: position 5,621 of record JAJNBN010000158.1, read on the forward strand.
AGCTTCTGCGGGAAATCCCACGCAGAAGTGAAAAAGCTCATCGCGGGGCCGGGCGTTTACATCTGCGACAGTTGCATTCTCGTCTGCAAGAACGTCCTGGACAAGGAGATGCAGGCGGAGGTGAAGCGGGCCCAGCCACGTGTCCGCATCCCCAAACCCGCAGACATCAAGGCGGAACTGGACATCCATTGCATCGGACAGGACATCGCCAAGAAGACCCTCGCGGTGGCGGTGCACAATCATTACAAGCGCGTGATGCATGACGTGGGTGCGCCAGCCGAAGGGGCCGAGCCGCAGTTCCCGCAGATGATCAGTTCGCCGCATCAGGATGTGGAGATCGAGAAGAGCAACATCCTGCTCGTGGGCCCGACGGGTTCCGGTAAGACGCTGCTCGCGCGTTCTTTGGCGCGCATCTTGGACGTCCCCTTTGCGATCGCGGATGCCACGACTTTGACCGAAGCCGGTTATGTCGGTGAAGACGTGGAGAACATCATCCTGCGCCTGCTGCAGAACGCGGATTACGATGTGAAGCGCGCGCAGATGGGCATCGTTTACATCGATGAGATCGACAAGATCGCGCGCAAGACGGAGAACGTCTCCATCACGCGTGATGTCTCCGGTGAGGGCGTGCAACAGGCGCTCCTGAAGATTTTGGAAGGCACCATCTGCAACGTGCCTCCGCAAGGCGGCCGCAAGCATCCCCAGCAGGAATACATCCGCGTAGATACGACGAATATACTGTTCATCTGCGGCGGTGCGTTCGTGGGTCTTGAGAAGATGGTGCAACGCCGCGTGGGCAAGCGTGTGCTGGGCTTTGGCGATGCCAAAGAAGCCGGCCGTATCGCGCCCGAAGACCGCACCACCATCATGCAGTTGGTGGAGCCGGAAGATTTGCTGAGCTACGGTTACATCCCCGAATTCATCGGTCGTCTGCCGATGCTCACTGTGCTCGAGGAGCTGACCGAAGACCAGATGATGACCATCCTCACCGAGACGAAGAACGCGCTCACCAAGCAGTTCGCGAAGCTCATGGCGATGGAAGGCGTCGAACTCGAATTCTCCTGCGATGCCCTGCAGGAACTGGCCGCCCAGGCAATCAAGAAGGGCACCGGCGCCCGCGCCCTCCGCGGCCTGCTGGAGAAGCTGATGCTGGACGTGATGTATGACGTCCCCGGCAGTGACGACATCGTCAACGTCAAGATCACCCGCGCTGTGGTGATGGGCAAAGCCAAGCCTATCATCCGGCGGAAACAGGACAAAGCCGCCGCTTAATTCTCGCGGGTTGCCCGGTGATTCACCGACGGGCGCCCGCCCCAAGGTATTCCCATGTCGCAACCACTAGACACCAAGCAATTCATCGCGAGCCACGTGAGCGCCATTCCGCGTTCCGGCATCCGCGAATTCTTCGACATCGTCCAAAACACCAAGGGCGTCATCTCCCTCGGGGTCGGTGAACCCGACTTCGTGACGCCCTGGCACATCCGCGAAGCCGCCATCTACGCTCTCGAACGCGGCCGGACGACCTACACGTCGAATCTCGGCCTGCTGAAATTGCGCGAGGCCATCGCCGCCACCGTGGAGAAGAGCTTTAAGGTCACCTACGATCCGAAGACGCAAATCCTCATCACCGTGGGCGTGAGCGAAGCCTTGGACATCGCCTTGCGCGCGTTGCTGAATCCGGGTGATGAAGTGATCTATCACGAGCCGTGCTACGTGAGTTATTCCCCAAGCGTGGCGTTGACGCATGCTGTGCCCGTGGCCGTGAATTGCCGCGCGGAAGATGGTTTCGCGCTCACTGCTGAAGCCATCCAGAAGGCC
>JAJNBN010000159.1 GCA_021156225.1 Verrucomicrobiota bacterium
AGGCAGCGAAGACGATGAACAGAAAGCGGTTCAACATGATACGCGCCTAGATGGACGGAATCTTGAGCGTCTGGCCCAGTTTCATACGCCGGGAATCTACGCCGGGATTGGCCGTCTTCAACGCGGCTTCACTTACTTTGTATTGTTTGGAGATCTTATAGAATGTATCGCCGGGCTGGATGACATGGGTGCGACCGGCTCCCGGAGTCGGGACGCCCGCATGCAGGGTAACGTTGGTAGCGGATACAGTAGGACGGGTGCCATTACCTGAGGGTGGCGGACCTACCCGCAACGGCTGGCCAGTTTGACCGGGCTGGGCGCGTTGCTGCAGTTGTTGTTGCTGGCCCATCTGCATGGCGATGAGCTGGGACATCTGGTTCTGCACCTGTTCCAGTTGCGTTTTGAGCTGGGCGTTTTCTTTCGTCAGGCCGTCGAGACGTTCCAGATCGCGCTGCACCATCTGGTTCACCGGGCCGAGCGAGATGGTACGGGCCAGCTCCTGTTTGCAGGCGACGATGTGCTGGCGGATGGATTCAGCCAAATCGGAGTCCGGCTTATACTTCAGGAAACGGTCGAAATGGTAGATGGCGGCGGAATAATCTTTCGTGCGCTGCTCGTGCAGGATGCCGAGTTCCAGATGGGCCACGGAAGAGCGGGGATTCGCCTCCAGCGCCTTCTCAAAATCCTCCAGGGCACCGGTGAAATCCAGGCTGTTCACACGGCGTTTGCCACTGAGGTAGTAGGGATCTTTCTGCTCATCCGCGGTGCCGGCACTGGGCGGAAAGCAGCCGGTGACCGCCAGTAATGCGGTCACGGCCAATCCCAGCGAAAGCACCCGCGAAAAATTCATAGGCAGAAAACTAAACGATGCCTTCCGAGGGCGCAAGCCGGTTGCAGCCGGTTGCACCGGCGGGCCAATGTGGGGAGACAAAGAGTGTCCTCCGTCATTGGTCACGCGTCTTTGAAGGGGTTGGCGGCCGGTTTTTCCACCGGTTTGGCTTCCGTGGGATGATTGAAGGGATTGGTTTTGGGGATGACGGCCAGTTCGGTGCGGCGCGGCAAACTGAAGGTCGCACCGGCAACGTAGGCCCAGCCCATAACCACATGGAGACCGCAGGCCGCCAGCAGACCTTCCAGCGGCAGCCAGCCCAGCCCATACAGCGCGATGGCTATGCTGTAAACGACCGCAGGCGTCAGCAACGCCGCGGCGCTCAACCGGATGGATTCTGACCACTTGAGATCGCGATCGCCCCAGAAGGCGATGAACTTCGCTATGGGAGCATAGACCAAGGCGAGCACCATCCACTGGAGCCATAACCCGATGAAGGTTGTGGCGATGGCTCCGGCGATGAAGAAGGGACGGCGGGCACCCCACCAAGGGACGGCGTCCGGACGGCTGAGGACGAGAGAGAAACTTGGTTCGTAGGGCAGCGGCACGTAACCGAACATGGAATAGATGCGGGCTTCCTTGCTGTGGAGTTCGAGCTGGACATCGGAGGAACGGCCGAAGGTGTGGGAGTTAGCGGGGACGGCGATGATGCCCAACCAACGTGATTCGGAGAGTTGCACGGCCTCGAGATTGGGCCAGGCCAGTTCACCACGCAGGATGTAGCCATTGTCCGGGAGTTGGTGGATGGCATGATCGATGGAGGGAAGCCACGCGCTGAACAGCAAAATAAGCACGGCGGCCACGGCACCACCGGCCACGATTGACTGGGCGATGAACAGCCGCCGCCATGAACTGCGGCCGAACCCGGCGACGCCGCCAAACGTGATCGGCTGGCCGGCCATCACGCCTGAACTCTTCGGCGGTTGCGGTGTCGCGGTTTCTTCCATCAAACAAACCTGCGGGCGGTCAGTAACCGCCACGCGGTTATATTATCTGATGGAGGAAGCAGCGCAAGGCATCCGGTGCTTCCGTTTGGCGGGCAAAGCAAAGCCGGTCCGCTGAGTTGGCAACGGACCGGCGGCATACGGCACTAACTATCAGGAAGACGAGCAAGCGTACGGCTTACTTGTCCTTTTTCTTCGCAGGCGTGATCGCTTCGACCACGTTCGCCTCAGAAACTTTCAACTGGACTAGGTCGCCCGTTTTCACTTTGGACAGGTCGACGTCTTTGGCGACTTTGTAGATCTCTTCCTTGTCCTTCTTGCCGCGAGTGACGGTGAGGGTGTGGCTCTCCGCGTTGACGGCTTTTACGGTGCCGCCATGGCGTTCTTTTTTGCCTTCCTTGTCCTTCTCGGTATTGGCGGCGAAGGTGGGCAGGACGAGGGCGATGACGGCGGTGAGGGTGAGGAGCAGTTTTTTATTCATTTGATTGTCTTTCCAGGAGCGTTTGTTTGGGCGCCACCTGATATGGTCATTTGTGGGGTTCGACCGGATGTTTTGCTGTGTGTTCAACGGATTCACTAAGAAAAACGGTATATTTTTCAGGAAGCGTTTTTCTGTAACCTATGGTTTGCAGCGAGCGTCTGAGCGGTAGCGGCAAAGCGAGTGGACGGAGAATCTTACATTGGGGTGGCACAATCTTCTATTGTTCCCGTGGGCGGCTTAGCGGATACTAGTCTGGCACGCATGAAGTCCCTGATTGTAGCGGTTTCGTTTGTATTTGGCGCGCTGGTGACCAGCGCGGCGCAGGTGGATTTTTCCCATCAGATTGTGCCCATCTTGCGGGAGCATTGCGCGGAGTGTCACACGGGCGACAAGAAGAAGGGCGGGCTCTCGATCAATACGAAAGCGGACTTGATGGCGGGGAGTGAGAACGGAGCAGTGATCGAATTGCGGAAGAGTGACAAGAGCAGGTTCATCGAGGTGCTGGTGACGAAGGATGAGGACTCGCGGATGCCGCCGAAGGGGCCGAGGCTTTCGCCGGAGAAAATTCTGCTGCTCAAGGCGTGGATCGATGGCGGTGCACAGTGGGATGAGGGATTTGCGTTCAAGAAGCCGGCGTATGAGCCGGCGCTCAAGCCGCGGCGGGTGGAGTTGCCCAAAGTGGTGAAGGGCCGCACGAATGCAGTGGATCGCATTTTGGATGCGTATCTGGCAAAGAATAAACTCAAGACGCCGGAGCCGATCACGGATGCGGAGTTCGCGCGACGGGTGCATCTGGACTTGGTGGGTTTGCTGCCGCAGCCGGAGGCATTGGAGAAGTTTCTGGCGGACAAGGGCAAGGACAAGCGGCAGCGGTTGGTGCAGGAGTTGTTGGACAATGATGTGGCGTATGCGGAGCATTGGCTGACGTTCTGGAATGATCTGTTGCGCAATGATTACATCGGCACGGGCTTCATCACGGGCGGGCGCAAGCAGATCACAAAATGGCTCTACACGGCGCTGACGGAGAACAAGCCGTATGACCAGTTCGTGCGCGAGTTGATCGCGCCACCCACTCCGGCGAGCGCGGGCTTCAGCGAAGGCATCAAGTGGCGCGGGAGCGTGAATGCCTCGCAGACGACGGAGATCCAATTCGCGCAATCGGTGGGACAATCGTTGCTGGGGATTAACCTGAAATGTGCGTCGTGTCATGACAGTTTCATCGACCGCTGGAAGCTGGATGAAGCGTATGGCATGGCGGCGATCATCGCGGAACAGCCGCTGGAGATAAATCGGTGCGACAAGCCGATCGGGAAGACGGCGAAGGCGGCGTGGTTGTTCCCGGAACTGGGTCAGATCGATGCGGATAAGCCGGCGAAAGAGCGCTTGCAGCAATTGGCGGCGCTGATGACGCATCCGGAGAATGGGCGCGTGACGCGGACGATCGTGAACCGGTTCTGGCAGCGCTTGATGGGGCGCGGCATCGTGCATCCGGTGGATGCGATGCAATCGGAGCCGTGGAATTCTGACCTGCTCGATTACTTGGCGGTGCATCTTTCGGATAACAAGTATGATCTGAAAAAGACGCTGGAGCTGATCTGCAATTCGCAGGCTTATCAATCCAAGGCGCAGGTGCTCGAACCCGGCGCAGATGATCATGCGTATGTATATGGCGGGCCGAGGACGAAGCGCATGACGGCGGAACAATTCACGGATGCGGTGTGGCAACTGACGGGCAGCGCTCCGGCGAAGTTTGATGCCGGTGTGGTGCGCGGCAAGGCGGAGCTGAATGCGGCGACCAAGGTTGATCTGAAAGGGCAGTGGGTGTGGTCCACGGACAATAAGGGCACCAATGTGGCGAAAGCGGGCGAGGCGATCGCGTTGCGGCACAAGTTCACGCTGAAGTCATTGCCGGTGCGGGCAGGAGCGGCGATCTCGGTGGATAACAGCTACACACTCTCCGTGAACGGGAAGGAATTGGCGGCAGATGAGGATTGGATGACGGTGGAACCGGTGGATCTGCTGGGCGGCTTGAAGGCGGGGGCGAATGAGATCTTGCTGGTGGCGAAGAATGCGGGGAATGGGCCGAATCTGGCGGGGGCGTTCTTTGAGGGGCGTTTGCAGTTTGCGGATGGCGCGGAGCAAGTCATTGGCACGGATACGACTTGGGAGTGGACGAAGACGTTGCCGGATGCGAAGGGGAAGTTCGCAACGGCACCGAAGGACTGGCAGGCGGCGGTGGTGGTAGCGACGGCGGAGGTTTGGATGAAGTCATTGCGCGAGCCGATCGTGGCGACGTTGAACCAGACGGTGTATTCGACGTTGCCGATGGTGCGGGCGTCACTGGTGAAGTCGGACATGCTGCAACGGACCTTGGGACGGCCGAATCGCGATCAGATCGTGACGACGCGGCCGAGTGACTTGAGCACGCTGGAAGCCCTGGATCTGAACAACGGTCAGACGCTGGCCGATTTGCTGGCGAAGGGGGCGGGCAAGCTGGTGAAGGACGGTAGCAGCACGGAGGCGTTGGTGCAGCGGGTTTATGTTTATGCGCTGTCGCGGCCACCGACGAAGAATGAATTGAGCGTCACCCGTGAGGTGCTGGGGCCGAAGCCGACGGAGCAAGGAGTGCAGGACCTGCTCTGGGCGCTGGTGATGATGCCGGAGTTTCAACTGGTGCGCTGATGTGTCATAATACTTTATAGCCATGAAACCGCAGATTGATCCAACGTTACCGGAAGCGCAGGCGCGGCGGGAGTTCCTCAAGCAACTCAGCGCGGCGGGCTTGGCGGCGATGATGACGGGTGAGGTGTCGGTGTTCGGGGCGGAGGGAAAGCTCCAGCATCCGAAGGCGACGGCGGATACGTGCATTCTTTTGTGGATGGGTGGTGGCATGGCGGCACCGGATACGTTTGATCCGAAGCGGTATGTGCCTTTTGCACCCGGGACGCCGGTGGCGAAGGTGGAGAGCACTTTCCCGACGATCGATACGGTGGTGGATAATATCAAGATCACGCAGGGGCTGGAGAATATCGCGAAGGTGATGGATCGCGCGACGCTCATCCGCTCGCACATCCAGCCGGATCTCGGGAGCATTTTGCATTCGCGGCATCAGTATCATTGGCACACGGGGTATGTGCCGCCGCAGACGGTGGCGTGTCCGCACATCGGGGCATGGATGTCCAAGGTGTTGGGGCCGCGTAATCCGGTGGTGCCGGCATTCATCAACATCGGGCAGCGGCTGGAAGGCGTGGGTGAGCAGGAAGAATTGAAGGCGTTCACCACGGCGGGTTTCTTCGGCACGGAGTTCGGGCCGATGGTGATTCCGTTCCCGGAGGATGCGGCGCAATCGGTGCGGCCGCCGAAGGGGATGGAGCCGGGGCGATTCGATAATCGCTACAGTCTTTACCGCAAGCTCATCGACAAGAATCCGCATCGTGATTATCTCAGTGATTATCAGCAGGCTTCGATGCTGCGCTCGATGGATAATGCGCATCGGTTGCTGAGTTCACCATCGGCGAAGGCGTTCGACATCACGCAGGAGCCGATCGAGAACATCCGGAAGTATTATCCCGGCTATGAACCAGGTGTGCGGTTTGAGGCGTCACGGGATCGTTTTGCGGGGACGTATGAGGCGGGGACCATCGGCAAGTTTGGCTTGGGCTGCTTGCTGGCGCGGCGGTTGACGGAAGCGGGGGCGCGGTTCATCGAGGTGTCCACGGAGTATATCCCGTTCTTCAACTGGGATACGCATGAGAATGGTTACTCACGCTTGGTGGCGATGAAGGAGGCGATCGATGCGCCGATCGCGCAACTGGTGCGTGATTTGGAAGAGCGCGGGTTGCTGAATCGCACGCTCATCGTGGTGGCGAGCGAGTTCAGTCGCGACATGATCATGGAGGGCAAGCCGGGCTCGAACGCGAATGATCAGGCGGGTTTCAAGGTGGATACGATCACGGAGATGAAGCATTACGGGCAGCATCGGCATTTCACGGGCGGTTCCTCGGTGCTGTTGTTCGGTGGCGGGGTGAAGAAGGGGCATGTGCATGGGGCGACGGCGACGGAACGGCCGTTCGTGGCACTGGGCGAGCCGGTGTCCATCATGGACCTGCACGCGACGATCTTCACGGCGATGGGGATCAGTCCGAAGACGGCTTATGATATCGAGGGGCGGCCGTTTTACGCGACGGAGGATGGGCATGGGAAGGCAGTTCGGGATGTGTTTGCGTGATCGGAAATATCGAACAGCAAATTTTAACAGAAGGGCGCGAAGCAAGCGAAGGTGGGAATGACAAATGTCCAGATAGGTGGGCTTAGATCACGCTCTTACGATTGGGATCAGCATAGTTGAAACCAGCGGATTCAAATCTGGATTCCAGTGATTCTAGACCTTGTTTCTTCTTGAATTCTCGCTCGGCGGCGGTGATCGGGATAAGCCACAAAAACTGCATCCGGCTGGAGCCTCGATCTAGCCATTCTAGTTCCGGTCCATCCAGATAGGGCGTGGAAAATAACCCGTGGTCACAGGAGGATTCTGGAAGCCAAGGACGGCCGAAATTGACGGTATGTCCCCAACCTAGACTGACGCGGCGGCGATGATACCAAGCCACGATGGTGAGCAACTCACAGAGGGATGCGTCTGGAAACGGGGAAAGGAGAAAGCATTCTATCGGTTCTTTCTCGTCATCTTCCGACAGGCCGCAAGTGACGTAGGTGAAGAGGTTTTGCTCTTTCGATGGAGAAAATTTAAGGACGGAAAAGTTCTCCAGATGGTTTTCTGGTGGGCCTTTGGTCCAGTGCAGTTCCTCGGAGAACTCACCCCAGAATGGCGAGCAGTGCTGGTGGACTTGGCGGACGTATTCAGTGTGTGCAGACATTTAATGCCGTTCCTTGTGCTTACGGGCCTTTTCTTTCTTTGCGGCCAATTGGCGCAGGCGATCGGCCCAGCGTTGCAGCCATTTGGGATCGTCGGTGTTGAGCGGGTCGCGGATCTGTCGCTCCAAGGCTTCGGCGCGGGCGAGGACTTCGGCGGCGGTGAAGGAAGACATGCCGTCCGGGCCATCCAGTCGTCCTCGGGGTAGTTTGGGCATACTAAGGTTTGAAGTTTTCCTGGTA
>JAJNBN010000160.1 GCA_021156225.1 Verrucomicrobiota bacterium
CCCCCAATCGAAAACGACCGGAACCACTGATGGGCAAAATCATCTCCAGATGCTCATGCCAGTTCAGCCAATTAGCCCCCAACATCTCGCGATAAGAAGGGAACGAATAGCAGCGGACAATGAGTGGAAAACTGGGGTCAAAATCCTGCGCCAGCCGCCGTTTGGAATCAACCAGGCGGGAAATCGCCAGCGGCTCGAAACTGAGCGTACGCAAGTATTCCAACAACTGTTGGGACGAATTCATGGGCTGCCGGGAAAGTAGGGTGAACGCGGCGAATTGAAAAGCATTCAGTTGCACCAATTTACACGCTTCCCCCTTCTCTTTCCCCGCCCCTCCACCTACAGTCTCGCCACTGTGCCTGCGACCCTATATGACCTGATTCCGCGCGATGAGAACCTCAGCAATGAGGCTCTGCTCGGCAAGTTCCTCGAATACGCCGAGGGACGCCGCCTGCAACTCTATGCCGCGCAGGAATCCGCCATCCTCGAATTGTTCGAGGAAAAGAACGTCATCCTGAACACGCCTACCGGCTCCGGCAAATCGTTGGTCGCGGCCGCGTTGCACTTCAAGGCTATCGCACTCGGGCACCGCTCTATCTACACCTGTCCCATCAAGGCGCTGGTGAATGAGAAGTTTATGGCCCTTTGCCGGGAGTTTGGCCCGGAAAATGTCGGCCTGAGCACGGGTGACGCTACAGTAAATCACGATGCACCCATCCTTTGCTGCACGGCTGAGATCCTTGCGAACATCGCCTTGGCAGAAGGACCCGCCGCCAACGTCCGCGAGGTCATCATGGATGAGTTTCATTACTACGCGGATCGCGAGCGTGGTGTCGCTTGGCAGATCCCCCTGCTCACCTTGCCACAAGCCCGCTTCCTCCTGATGTCCGCAACCTTGGGCGAAACTGCTTTTTTCGAGGAGGAACTGACGAAGATCAATGGCCGCCCTAGTGTCACCATCTCTTCTGTGGAGCGGCCCGTGCCGCTGGAGTTCGCCTATTCGGAACTGCCTTTGTCCAAGACCCTTGAAAGCCTCGTCGCGGATGGCAAAGCTCCCGTTTACGTTGTCCATTTCACGCAATTGGAAGCTGCCCAGAGCGCCCAAGATTTCACCAGCATCAACGTCTGCTCCAAGGATGAGAAAGCCGCGATTGCCAATGCCATCGAAGGCTTCAAGTTCACAAGCCCCTATGGGCCGGACATCAAGAAGTGGTTACGGCATGGCATCGGTCTCCATCACGCCGGTCTGCTGCCCAAGTATCGCATTCTCATCGAACAACTCGCCCAACGCGGCCTACTGAAGGTCATTTGCGGGACAGATACCCTGGGCGTGGGCATCAATGTGCCTATCCGCACCGTTCTTTTCACCCGCTTGTGCAAGTTCGATGGCCAGAAGACCGGCATCCTGAGCGCTCGCGATTTCCATCAGGTGAGCGGACGCGCTGGGCGCAAGGGTTTCGATGACCTCGGCTGGGTGGTTGCCCAAGCGCCGGAGCATGTCATCGAAAACCTCAAACTCGCTGAAAAATCTGCACGTGATGGCAAGAAAGTCACCAAGCGCCAGCCGCCGGAAAAGAACTTCGTCAATTGGGACAAGAACACATTCCTGCGTCTCATCGCCGCGCCCCCAGAAAGGCTTACCTCACGATTTCAAGTCTCGCACGGCATGTTACTCAATGTGCTCAGCCGCAAAGGCGATGGCTGTGCAGCCATGCGTGATCTCATCCGGCGCAGCCATGAAACGCCCAAGGCCAAGAAGACGCATACTGCCCGCGCGTGGCAATTGTTTCGTTCTCTGCTAGACCGCAAGATCATCGAGTTCATCACACCGGAACAGGCCCAAGCTCCCGGTCAGAAGTTGCGCGTGAACATCACGTTGCAGGAAGATTTCTCGATGGATCAGGTGCTCTCGCTTTACCTGCTGGACACCATTCCGCTCATGGACCCGCAGGCGCCGGACTACGCACTCGTCCTGCTCACGCTGGTTGAGTCCATCCTTGAGAATCCTGACATCATCCTCCGCAAACAGCTCGATCGGGTGAAGGACCAGAAGATGGCCGAGATGAAGATGGAAGGTATCGAATACGACAAACGGATGGAAGAGCTCGAGAAATGCGAGTATCCGAAACCGAATCGCGAGTTCGTCTATACCACGTTCAACGCCTTTGCGGACAAGCATCCGTGGGTAGGCCAGGAAAACATCCGCCCGAAATCCATCGTGCGCGAGATGTTCGAGGAATTCCGTTCGTTCGCCGATTATATCAAACTTTACGAATTGCAGCGCGCGGAAGGCGTTTTGCTCCGTCACATCAACAGCGTTTTTAAAGTGCTGGCGCAGACGGTTCCCGATACCGCCAAGAACGATCAAGTCCGTGAGATGGAAGCGTATCTCAGCACCATGATCAAGCAGGTGGATTCCAGCTTGCTCGATGAATGGGAGAAGATGCGCAACCCAGATTATCAACGCGCGGAGAGCAAGGAAGTCCGTCCTCCCGGCGCCGAAGAAGCCGCGCGTGACATCACGCGGGATACGAAAGCCTTCACCGCTTCCATCCGCACGCGCATCTTTAGTTTCCTACGCGGCCTGGTGAATGGAGACTTCGAGACCGCCCTGCCCTTGCTCGCGTTTCCCGATGATTCCGAAGGCGTCCCGTGGACGAATGAACGTCTGCACGCGGCCATTGAAGCTTACTTCGCCGTCCACGGTCACTTGCGTCTCGACCCGGAAGCCCGCAATGCCCGGCATACTTACGTGGTGCCGTCAGAGGATAAGCGGACCTGGCGTATCCAGCAAATGCTCATCGATGCGGATGGTCACAACGACTGGGTAGCAGAGTTCGTGGTGGACCTGACAGAATCGCGTGCAAAAGAAGAGCCAGCGCTCCGTCTCATAAGAATCGGCGCGCTGGCTTAAATTAGCGATCTTGGAGCCTAATCCCCGATCTGCCGCTTGATGGCCGTAGCGATCTGCTGGGACCAACGTTCCAGCGTGGCGCTGTCGCGGCCCTCGATGAGCAAGCGCGCTTTCGGTTCCGTGCCCGAGTAACGCAGCAAGACTCGACCACCCGTCGGCTTCACTTCCGCTTCCGCTTTCTTCACGAGATCCAAAACTTCTTCAAGCTCTTCGAAAGGAAGCTTCTCACGCACGCGAATGTTAGTAACCAGTTGGGGATAGCGCGTCCAGCATGCAGAAAGGTCAGAGAGCGCTTTGTCCTGTGCCTTCATGATCTTCAGGATTTGCAATGCGCTCACCAGACCATCACCCGTGGTGCTGTAATCGCGGAAGATCATGTGGCCGCTCTGTTCGCCGCCGAAATTGTAGCCGGCCTTGAGCATCTCATCGATGACGTTCTTGTCACCGACCGCCGTGCGGATAACTTTGCCGCCCGCCTTCACAATAGCCGCGTCCAGACCGGCATTGCTCATGACCGTGGACACCAGAGTTTTCTCCGCCAAGGTGTTGCTCGCGAGCATGTCCAGCGAGGCGATAGCCATGATGTCATCGCCATCGATCAAGCGACCTTTTTCATCACACAAAATGAGGCGGTCCGCATCACCGTCATGGGCGATACCGATGTGCGCGCCGTGCTCACGCACCTTCTGGCACAGCAATGAAGGATGCATGGAGCCACAATCCTTGTTGATGTTTTTACCATCCGGTTGGTTACCGTAGATGTACGTCTCCGCGCCCAGTTCGCGCAGCACACAAGGAGTGGCCTTGTAAGCCGCGCCATGCGCGCAATCCACCACGATACGCATGCCGTCCAAAGTCATGCCTTTGGGAATGGAGGCTTTGGCATACTCGATATAACGGCCCAGCGCGTCTTCGATACGCACAGCCTTACCGATCTCATCCGCCGTGGGCCGGATGCTCTCGATCTCGCCGCTGAACACCAAATTCTCGATGCGTTCTTCGATGGGATCTTCCAGCTTGTAACCGTCGGCGCCGAAAAACTTGATGCCGTTATCGTCGTACGGATTGTGCGAGGCCGTGATCACGATGCCTGCATCTGCCCGCAAACTGCGCGTCACATAAGCCACACCTGGAGTCGGCAATGGTCCGATGAAGAGCACATCCACGCCCATGGCCAAGATGCCGGACGAGATGGCGTTCTCCAGCATGTAACCGGAGATGCGCGTGTCCTTGCCGATGACGATGCGATGGCGGCCCCGGCTGCGCGACTGGCTTTCCAGATGTTTGAAGACATGGGCAGCGGCCCGGCCCAGTTTCAGGGCAGTTTCAGCTGTTACCGGTTCCACATTGGCCCGACCACGGACACCGTCCGTGCCGAAGATACGACGATTAGAAGAGGACATTATTTTTTATTAGAATCTGTTGCCGCTGCCGGCGCGGGCGGAATCCGCTCCACCACCACGGACATCGGTTCCACGGAAACCAGCTCCACCCCGGGCGGTAAATGTATCTGCACCAGCCGGCTTACCGGCCGGACGGGGGCTGTTCCGTTCGCCTTTTCATTCATGTCCGTAACATCCACGAAGGCAAGGATTAGTTTGGTATCCAATGCCCGCAACCGGCCAGCCTCGCCCTTAACGACCACCCGGATCTCAGCCGGTTCCACCCGAAAGCCTCCGGTCACATCCCCTCCACGCAAGACCATGATCGGACGTCGTTCCGGCAGGTTCACCATGACATTAGTCTCACTGCCACCGATCTCAGTGAGATGCACACCCGATTCATCCAATTCCAGCCGGTCGTCGAGTTTACCGCCGAAATTGGCCCAAATCAACGTGGCCAGCACGAAGGCGAGGAACTTCCACCAAAAATCACGCACCACGATATCTTGGACGGCCATACTACTCGCCCTCCTTTCGCGACTGCGCCAACATGTTCGCCCGGACCCGAGCCCAAGCAAGTTTGAACCACTTTTTCCGGGCGCGAATCTCCCGCCGCTTCACCAGCACAGACGTCAGGAAAGAACGCAAAACCTCCACCGTCACCTTGCGTTCCAAGTGTCCTTTATAAGCGTAGGAGATCGCCCCGGTCTCCTCCGACACCACGATCACGATGGCATCCGATTCTTCCGACAAGCCGATAGCCGCGCGATGCCGCGTGCCCATGGACTTCTCCAGGCCCTGCTTCTGAGTCAGCGGAAAGATGCAGGCCGCTTTCAGGATGCGGTCACCGCGCATGGTCACACCACCATCGTGGATGGCGTTGTTCGGAAAGAAGATCGTCTCCAGCATCTCCGGCGTGGCCTCACAATTCACGTTGATGCCTGACTCCACCAAATCCTCCAATTGGATCGACTGTTCAATGGCGATCAAAGCCCCGATGCGCACATCCGCCAGACGTTCCACAGTTTCAATGATGACCTCGATATTCTCGCGCTCTTCATTCAAGTCATTGAGATAAGCTTGGTTGCCCAACTCCGCCAGCAAGCGACGCAATTCCGGCTGAAAGATGACGAGTCCCGCGATGACGAAGAAGGTGGAGAATGTGCCCAACAACAGACGCAATACACGCAGATCAAGGATGCTGGTCACCAAGGCCAGCATGAGCAGCAAAGCGACGAAGCCGGTGATGACCGCCCAGCCACGCGTGCCCCGCAGGCCGCGCAAAAAGATCAGCACATAGTAGATTCCCACCGTGAGGATGAGAATCTCCAGCACTGGCCGCCAGACAATCTGTAAGATCTGCCACATTCGCGCTTTACCGTCGCTGCTGGATCGCCTCGGCCATCCGGATCGCCCGGGTGGTTTCCGCCACGTCATGCGTGCGGATGATATTCGTCCCCTGCCCGACGGCATCCACTGTGCAAGCCAAGGCGGCCGACAGACGGTCGTCCACTTCGAGCCCCAGCAGAGTTTTCATAAAAGACTTCCGGGAGACGCCCAACAACAGCGGCCTCCCTTGCTGGGTAAACTGCCGCAGACCGGCCAGTAATTGCAAGTTGTGTTCCAGTTTCTTGCCGAAGCCGATGCCTACGTCCAAAGCGATCTGTTCCGGTGATACGCCGGCCGCTGCCATTCGGGTCAACCGTTCCCTAAAAAACTCGTTCACCTCCGCCACCACATCCGCGTAGTGCGGGTTGGCTTGCATCGTTTGCGGGGTTCCTTGCATGTGCATGGCCACGTAACCGGCTCCCATCTTCGCCACCAACTGCCACATGGCATCGTCCTCGCGATTGGCGGCAATGTCGTTTACAATCTGGGCTCCCGATTCTAGCGCGGCCTGCGCCACTTCCACCTTCTGGGTGTCGATGGAAATGACGGCTTTGGTTTCCGCTCGCAATCGTTTGATCACCGGCAGCACGCGCCGCATCTCTTCCGCCACTGATACCTCTTCTGCCCCCGGACGAGTCGATTCACCACCCACATCGATGATCTCAGCACCATCGCGAATCATTTCCTGCGCACGGGCCATAGCAATGGGAACATCGATGAACTGACCGCCATCGGAAAACGAATCTGGAGTCACGTTCAGGATGCCCATGACCAAGGCTGGTCGCGGGAAAACAAACTCAAACTCTCGGCAACGCCATTTCATCATGTAGTTCTCAAGCGGCTGGCGGCTTCGACCAGTTTCATGGCGATCGCGTTCACCAATTCATCCGGCACGCCATTTTGCGGGCTGGCCGTCTGGGTGAGTAGATGGCACTGGTCATTCACGTAATCAATCAGAACGAAGTCACCCGTATCCGTCTGCGCCACTTCCGTGGAGAAGAAATTCATCCCCGTCGCTTGGGCCAGACGTTTGGCCAGATCATGCAACACACCCAGCTTCAATTCCGTTTCCTCAGTCGCCGTCACCAATTGATAACGGTCCGTAAAACAATTCCACCAGCTCAGCCAAGTGGCACCAAAAATATAATACACCCGGAAATAAGCCGGCGCACCTCCGATGTTCCGGGGCACTATCCGCTCTTGTAAAAGGTAGGGCCCCCATGGCCACGCGGCCACGGCGCGCTTCAAATCCTCACCCGTCTCCGCATTCAGGATGACTCCACGACGGCCATAGCCCAAGGCCGGTTTGATGACGAAGGGCGGCCGCAAGGCAGCGATCTGCTCCGCGTGCAGTTCCGGCCATTGCCCATCCGGCAAACGATCGACGATAAAGGTCAAAGGCAGAGGCAATCCGGCGGAGAGCAGTCGTTGATGCGCCATCGCCTTATGGCACGCCGCCATGGCGACATCTGGTGGATCAATGACCTTGGCCCCCAGCTCATGGGAACGGCGGATGATGCGGTGGAATATCTCCTGCGGATCATGATGCTCGCTCTGCATGTTGAGCACCACCTTCCCCCAGATTTCCTTGCGTTCCAGTTTGACCAGATACTCTTCCGCCCAGGCCGGTTCGATGAGGAAAAAGTTTAATCCGGCGCGGGCGCAAGCCTCCTGCACGCGGTGAATGAAATAATCATCCGCGTCCAGCTTATGCGTCATCACCAGATCATAAACTCTCG
>JAJNBN010000161.1 GCA_021156225.1 Verrucomicrobiota bacterium
CCAGGGATTAGCATCCGCACCGCGGTCATTAATCAATTGCAGCAAGATCAGCCAGAAATAGAACAGCGCGATCCAACTGAAAAAACTAAGCGTGGAATAAAGCACCATCCGGTCAAAGAAATCGCAACGGAAAGGGACACTGAGCACGATGAAATCGATACGGGGCGCCCAATGCACGGACGGACCGATGTGCCAGTAGAAGATGGCCCGCAGACCAAGCAGGGTGATGAGAGAGGTGATGAGCGTCTTTTGATTGAACTGGCCGCGTTCGGTTTTC
Source organism: Verrucomicrobiota bacterium (assembly GCA_021156225.1). GTDB lineage: Bacteria > Verrucomicrobiota > Verrucomicrobiia > Limisphaerales > JAEYXS01 > JAEYXS01. Next base: position 278 of record JAJNBN010000161.1, read on the forward strand.
TTGAGCGTGGATAACAGTGTGCCTCCGCGAAAATCATTCGCCGGGACAAAACGATGCGACCGCCAGCTCAACCAGAGGAGCATGGCGGCCGCATTGAGAATGAAATGGATCAGGTCCATCAGTAAAACGGTGCGTGGCGAGGCTCACCACCCACGCGATTTACATCATCTTGAGCAGCGTGTCAGCCATTTCGCTCGGCGTGGCAGCGACTCCGATGCCAGCTTCGCGGAATGCTTCGAACTTCGCGGCGGCCGTACCTTTGCCACCGCTGACGATAGCACCGGCATGGCCCATGCGACGGCCCGGAGGCGCCGTAGAACCGGCAATGAAACCGGCAACCGGCTTGGTGCCGTATTGCTTGATCCACGCCGCGGCTTCTTCTTCGGCGCTGCCGCCGATCTCACCGATCATGATGATGCCGTGCGTTTCTGGATCGGCCATGAACAGCTTGATGACGTCCAGATGCGAGGTGCCGTTCACCGGATCGCCACCGATACCGACACAGGTGGATTGGCCTACGCCACGGCTGGTCAACTGCCACACGGCTTCATACGTCAACGTGCCGGAGCGGCTCACGACGCCGATGTTGCCCTTCTTGTGGATGTAGCCAGGTGCGATGCCGATACGGCAGCCGCCTTTGGATTCTGGACCTTCACCCGGCGTTACGATGCCCGGGCAGTTCGGCCCGATGAGACGGGTCTTGTTGTTCTCACCCATGGCGCGTTTCACGGCCACCATGTCACGCACAGGAATGCCTTCAGTGATGGCGACCACGAGTTCCAACCCAGCGTCCACGCCTTCGAGGATCGCATCGGCAGCGAACGGCGGCGGCACGAACACGGCGGAGGCCGTGGCACCGGTGGCCTTCACCGCTTCAGCGACGGTGTCGAAGATGGGCACTTTACCCTCGAACAACTGGCCACCTTTGCCGGGAGTCACACCCGCCACGACATTCGTGCCGTAAGCGAGGGACAACTGGGCGTGCCTGGCACCAAACGAACCGGTGATGCCTTGGATCAAAACTTTCGTATCGGGTTTGACGATAATGGACATAGTAAAGAGTCGTTTTTAAATTTTAGTTAAATGAGCGCATTACGCGCGGCGCTGATTGATTTCCACGTCGTTGCCAACCCGGTCTTTTACACCCAAGAAACGGCAAACGGGAGAATGGGTGCCCAAGCATTCGTGATCGCCAATGCAGCACCGGCAATCTCGTACTCCACCCACCAGGCACCAGGCTGAATCTCATGGGCCATGGTGTTCTTCAGACCCAGCACCTTTTCATAAAAGTGCCGCGCCCGGGCAACGTCCGTGACCGGATAACCTGTGAAGGCGATTTCTGTGACGCGGATCATGACGCTTACTTCGCGATGGTCTTGACCACCTTCTGTGCGGCGTCCGCCATCGTGTCACCACTGATGATGGTCAACCCGGATTCGGCCAAGGTCTTCTTTCCCGCTGCCACGTTGTTGCCTTCCAGGCGAACCACGAGCGGCAGCGTCAAGCCCGTTTCCTTCACGGCAGCCACAATGCCCGTCGCGATGACGTTGCAATCCATGATGCCGCCGAAGATGTTCACGAAAATCGCCTTCACGGAGGGATCGCTCAAGATGATCTTGAACGCCGCCGTGACCTGGTCCTTCGTTGCCCCACCCCCGACGTCCAGGAAGTTGGCGGGCATGCCGCCATAGTGCTGGATGATGTCCATGGTGGACATGGCCAGACCGGCGCCATTCACAAGGCAGGCGATGCTGCCATCGAGCTTGATGTAATTCAGCGCGAACTTGCTCGCTTCGATTTCCAAGGGCGATTCCTCGGCGAGGTCGCGCATCTCCTGGATGTTCTTGTGGCGATAAAGCGCGTTGTCATCTAGGCTGATCTTGGCATCGACGGCCACGATGGCTTCCTTGCCTTCCGGCGTCTCGACGATGCAGAGGGGATTGATCTCCACCATGGCGGCGTCGCATTCCCACCAAGTCTTGTAAACACCCATGATGAGCTTCACGGCGCCGTTGAAAACATCGCCCTTCAAGCCGAGGCCGGAAGCGATCTTACGCGCCTGATACGGCTGGATGCCCACAGCGGGATCGATCCATTCCTTGAGGATCTTCTCGGGGGTGTGTTCCGCGACTTCTTCGATATCCACGCCGCCTTCGGTGCTCGCCATGATGAGCGGACGGGAATTCGCGCGATCCAAGAGGACGGCGAGATAGAATTCCTTTTTGATCGTCTCGGCGCTCGCCACGAGGATGGTGCTGACCAGACGGCCCTCTTCGCCCGTTTGCTTGGTGACAAGCACTTTGCCGAGCATGTTGTCGGCAACGTTGACAGCTTCCTCGACGGACTTCACCAATTTGACGCCACCCTTGAAACCATGCTTGAACGTGCCCTTGCCACGACCACCGGCATGAATTTGGGATTTGATGACCGCGAGCTTGTGGCCCGCGTTGAAAAGCTGTTCCGTCGCCGCTTTGGCTTCAGCCACCGTTTTGCAAGGCTGACCTTGCGGCACGGCAACGCCGTATTGAGCCAAGAGCTGCTTGGCCTGGTATTCGTGAATGTTCATCGTATTTGAAAGATAGGGAAATTAAGGAGAGAAAGGGCGGACTCGCGTCCGCCCTTCATTTTCAGATTATATTACCGCTTTTCGACGGGCGTGACCGTCAATCCGACGGCTGGTCCGATATACTCGCTCTGCGGACGGATGAGGCGGTTATCGGCGAGTTGCTCAAGGATATGCGCTGTCCAACCAGAGGTGCGCGCGATGGCGAAGATCGGTGTGAACAGATCCGTGGGGATGTCCAAAGAGTAATAGACCGTGGCGGAATAGAAATCGACGTTCGCGTGCAGGTCTTTGCGTTGCAGCATCAACTCGGCGATGCGTTCGGACATCTGGATCCACTTGGGCTCACCCAGCTTCGAGCTGAGGATTTGCGCCATGCGCTTCAAGTGAGGCGCGCGCGGGTCGAGCACCTTGTAAACGCGGTGACCGATGCCCATGATCTTTTTCTTCTGCGCCAGGCAATCTTCCACATAGGCATCCACTTTGGCCAGGGAACCGATCTCATGCAGCATCTTGATGACGCCTTCATTGGCCCCGCCGTGAAGCGGTCCCTTCAAGGTGCCGATGGCCGTGGTGATCGCCGAGTAGATGTCGCTCAAGGTCGCGATGGTCACGCGGGCGCTGAACGTGGAGGCGTTCATGCCGTGATCCGCGTGGAGGACGTAGCACATGTCCATCGTGCTTTCCTTCTCTGCGGAGGGCTTCACGCCATCCATCATGTAGAGGAAATTCGCGGCTTCACCGAGCTTCGGATCCGGATGCACCAGCTCCAAACCTTGGCGATGGCGATGGAAATAAGCCGTTACCACCGGGATCTGGGCGATCAAGCGCAACGCTTTGCGGCGCTGGGCGTGCATGGAATCATCTTCCGCTGCGGTATCAAAACACCCGAGGGCGGAGACACCCGTGCGGATGACATGCATCGGGCCGGTGTCCTTGGGCAGTTTCTTGATGATATCGATGACGCCTTGGGGCAATTCGCGAAAACCTGCCAGCGTGGCCTTCATTTCGGCCAATTCCGTCACCGTCGGCAGCGAACCATGATGCAAAAGATGAACTACTTCTTCATAGCTGACCTTGCCGGCGAGTTCATTGATGTCGTAGCCGCAGTAGATCAACTGGCCGACGTCACCCCGCACATCGCTCAGGCGCGTTTTGGCCGCTACGATACCTTCCAAACCTTTTGCCACTGCCGAGGGGTTACTCATGGGTCAAAATTCTATGTTTTTGGGTGGTTTTTATGTAAAATGCACGGCCAATTTAGGGGAGGCATCCAGCAGCGTCAACGGTTTTAGGCCACAGAAAAACACTAATGCATTCTTTGTCTCCACCCGCGCTCCGTGAGCACCCTTCAAATACCGATTAGAGAGGCTCATGCTCCACTTTGCCACGCTAATGTTGACCCTAAACTCATGCTTGTTAGGATGTTCCCCCCGCGTTGTTTCGTAACCAAGCCCTAATGTTCTTTCGTCACCCCGCTTTACAGCCGCCTCAAGGTTGGGTTTAATAGGCGGAACAAAGGACGGCGTCATGGCCGTCCTTAGCATTTTAGACCATGAAATATATTTTCGTCACCGGCGGTGTGGTTAGCTCCTTGGGTAAAGGCCTCACAGCCGCTGCTCTGGGCACTCTGCTCGAAAACCGCGGGTTGAAGGTCGCCCTCCAGAAGTTTGACCCCTACCTGAATCTCGACCCCGGCACGATGAGCCCTTACCAGCACGGCGAGGTATATGTGCTGGATGACGGGGCGGAGACGGACTTGGACTTGGGCCACTACGAGCGCTTCACGAACGTGAAGCTGACGCGCATGAACAACCTGACGAGCGGTCAGGTGTATGCCCGCGTGCTGGATAAGGAACGCAAAGGCGAATATCTAGGCAAGACGGTGCAGGTCATTCCACACGTCACCGATGAGATCCAGCTCCGCATCACCCAGCTCGCCGAGCAATCCAAGGTGGATGTGGTCATCACTGAGATCGGCGGCACTACGGGCGATATCGAAGGCCTGCCCTTCCTCGAAGCCATCCGGGAATTTGCGCTCGAAGTCGGCCATGGCAACGTCGTTTTCCTGCACGTTACTTACGTTCCCTTCATCAAGGCCGCCGGTGAATTGAAGACCAAACCCACGCAGCAATCCGTCGCCAAGCTGCGTGAGATCGGTATCACACCGCACATCCTCGTCTGCCGTTGCGAGAAGCCGCTCGACAAGGAATTGCGCCAGAAGATTTCCCTGTTCTGCAATGTCCCATACGAAGCGGTTATCGAAGAAAAGGACGTGGATCACAGCATCTATGAAGTGCCCTTGATGCTGCAACGCGAGCGCATGGATGAACTCGTGTGCAAGCTGCTCCACCTGGAGACGCCCGCGCCGAACATGACGCATTGGCAGGACATCATCCGCAAGCTCATCGCCCCGCAACATCGCGTGCGCATCGGTGTCGTCGGCAAATACATCGAGCTGAACGACGCTTACAAATCGGTTTACGAGGCCATCATCCACGGCGGTGTGGCGAATGATTGCGGCGTGGAGATCGAGAAAGTGGACGCCGAGGACATCGAGAAATTCGGCGCGGAAAAGATTTTGAAAGGCCTAAGCGGCATCCTCGTTCCCGGTGGTTTCGGTGAACGCGGCATCGAAGGCAAGATCATGGCCGCGCGTTATGCCCGTGAGAACAAGCTGCCTTACCTCGGCCTGTGCCTGGGCATGCAGATCGCGTGCATCGAATTCGCCCGCAACGTGCTCAACCATGCGGGAGCGCATTCCACAGAGTTCGACCCGCACACCACGAACCCGGTCATCTGCCTCATGGATGAGCAGAAGAAAGTGACGACCAAAGGCGGCACCATGCGCCTCGGCTCACAAGCCTGTCACCTGGCCCCGGGCTCGAAAGCGGCGACGCTCTACAAGTCCGAAGTGGTCCACGAACGTCATCGCCATCGTTACGAGTTCAACAACACCTATCGCCAGCAATATGAGGACAAGGGTTTCTCATTCAGTGGCACCTCGCCGGACGGCAAGCTAGTGGAAGTCATCGAACTGAAGAATCATCCCTTCTACGTGGCCAGCCAGTTCCACCCGGAATTCCAGAGCAAGCCGAACATGCCGCATCCGCTGTTCCAAGGCTTCATCGCCGCCGTGCATGAGCATATGCACCACAAGCCGCTGTAAAGCGTTCGAAAATCTATGGCTGTTCCTGAAGAAAATTCCGGCAGTTTGGATCAAGAGCTGGTGTTCCCCGACTGGAGCGGCATGAAGGAGCACGCTCCCATGAGCTTTGAGCAGGCTTATAAGTACAATCAGGAACTCATTGCCATGTTCCCGCCCAAACCAGGTGAAGAGGCGCGTCGTTGGTCGGCGAAGAGTGAGGTTGAATTCGTCTTGTGAGTTGCCATTTGTCTTTCTGATTTAAGAAACCCCGCGTGACCTACGCCGAAGCCATCCAGTATCTCTACGGCCTCCAGTGGTTCGGCACCAAGCTGGGCTTGGAGAATACCCGCGCGTTGGCGGACCTCTGTGGCGCACCGGATAAGCAGCTCCGCTTCATCCACGTCGCCGGCACGAATGGCAAAGGCTCTGTCTGTGCGATGCTGGAGAGCATCTATCGCCATGCGGGTTTGCGTGTGGGCCTGTTCACTTCACCGCATCTCGTCGCTTTCGGTGAGCGCATCCAGATCAATCGCCAGATGATCCCGGAGACGGACTTGGCGCGCCTGGTCACGGAGATGCAGGCGAAGCTGAAGCAGTTGCCCACCGATCAGCATCCCACTTTGTTCGAGTTCGTCACCGTGCTCGCACTGCAATACTTCGCGGAGCAAAAGTGCGACCTAGTCATCTGGGAAACCGGCCTGGGCGGGCGCTTGGACGCCACAAATATCGTCACCCCCTTGGCCAGCGTCATCACCAACATCGCCTTCGATCATACGCAATGGCTCGGCGACACACTGGCGAAGATCGCCTTTGAGAAGGCCGGCATCATCAAGCCCGGCGTGCCCGCAGTGACCGCAGCCGATGCGCCGGAAGCACTGGCCGTCATCCGCCAAGTCGCTGCGGAGAAGCATGCGTCGTTAACCCTCGTAGGCCGCTCCACTATCGCCGCCTTCTCACTGCCCGTTGCTCTTTTAGGAGAGCATCAGCGTGAGAACGCCGCCCTAGCGCTGGCGGTTGCCGCAGAACTCCAAGCGCAATTACCCGTCAGTGAAACCGCCATCGCGCAAGGCTTCGCCACCGTCCATTGGCCGGGCCGCTTGCAGCTCGTCACCCTCACCAGTGGTCACCGCGTGCTCATTGATGGCGCGCATAACGAAGATGGGATGACGCTCCTCCGCGAAACGTTACGCACTCAATTCCCCGCCGAAAAACCCGCACTCCTCATGGGCGCTCTCGCGGACAAAGACTGGCGGCAGATGTGCCAATTGATCGCGCCGATGGTTTCCGAGATCCATCTCGTGCCCGTCTCCAGCCAGCGCACCGCCTCGCCCTCTGACCTTGCCGCCGTGTGCCAGATGGTCAATCCCTGCGTGATGATCCACATTCACGAATCCCTCTCGCAAGCCCTGTCCGCCACCGGTGAAAAACCCTTCCGCCTCATCACTGGCTCCCTCTATCTGGTGGGTGAAGCAATGGAGCAACTAGGCATCGCCGCTGTGCCCTCCCGCGATGAGCGGGCATTAAATGAATGGGGAGCGAAATCGTAGCCGCCGACGTGAGGAGGCGGACCTTGCCGATGAAAAGTTAGTTCCGCCTCGTCACCTCGGCAGCTACCCTACTTCCCCAGTTCCCGTATCTTCACACTCCTGAAAGCCGACTCCGTCTGATACGACGCGATCCCGAACGGCACATTCTGTTCGATGTCCCCCGCGCGCATGCTGATCGATTTCCCCTCCAGCTCCACGTCCGCCATTTTCTCACCATCGATCCACGTCTCGATCTTCTTCGGCGTCACCTTCACGCGGATCTTGTACCACTTCTCCTTGTCGAATTTCATGTACTTCGTCGTCTCATTCTCCGAGGCATCCATCAGATCAATGCTCGAGATGCCCACTACCGCCCCGCCCCAACCGCCCATCACGAACGAGCAATGATTCGTCCCTACCGGAAACGTGAGCGCACAGAAAAAATCCGAGCCCTGGATCTTCTTCCCTTCCACTTCGATCTCATAATTCGTGCTCGGCACCTTGTTCGTGTAGGTCACTCCGCTCAGGCTTTCGCCCATGCCCAACTTCAACGTGCCATCCACCACCTCCACCGCTCCGCCCCCCGGAAACTCCGCCGGCTTCCACCCCTTCAACGTCTTTCCGTCGAAGTGTGTCTGCCACTCCGTTTCCTTCGCCGTTTCCTTCGCCGTTTCCTTCGTCGACTCCTTCGCCGTCTCCTTCACAGGCGTGGCGCAGGAGCACGCCAATAGGCACACCACCGCGCACACCGCATTCACCCAGGTGAAACTGACACGTGACTTCATCATATCGTTACCAATGTTGGACGTCCGACTGTCTCGATTCTTTCAATCAACTTACGGTTTCTCAATCTGATTTTCCACCGGCTTGATGCTTGCCTCGTGCGCCTTCACCCGTTGGCGGATCTGCTCGATCACCTCCGGATGCTTCGCCGCGATGTTGTATTGCTCACCGGGATCCACACCCAAGTCATACAACTCCGGCACCTCCGGTTTCACCAGCGGATCTTTGCCATAACCCGACTTCGTGCTGAAATGCGCCTTGTAATTACCCAACCTCGCCGCATACACCTCCACATCCCGGTAATACGCGAAGAAATCGCGGTTCCCTTTCCCCTTGCCGAAGAGCAACGGCGCCATATCCAC
>JAJNBN010000162.1 GCA_021156225.1 Verrucomicrobiota bacterium
CCGTGCTGGAAGGCAGGCACACCGAAGGGAAACGCTTCACTCGCGTACGAACCTTTGAGGCACCGGTGCATGACCAATTGTTCATGGCCCCGCCACCGCCGATGGGCATGGGTAGCGGCACCTTCACTCTGGCCGTTTCTGAGCGCGTGGAGGATGACCGCTGGCGTCACTTCTTTCACCTCGCGTTCATCCGCAGCCAGTTCACCCTGCCGCTCTACTGGGTCATCGTCATCGCCTGTTGGGCCACGAACTACTATCGTGAATCCCGCGAACGTGAACGACGCGCCTTGGAACTCGAAACCAGCCTCTCCAAAGCCAACCTGCAAGCGCTCAAGATGCAGCTCCAGCCGCATTTTCTTTTCAACACCCTCAACTCCATCTCCGCCCTCGTGCATGAAAACCCGGATGCCGCCGATGAGATGCTTGGCTCCTTGAGCGATCTCCTGCGCATGAGCCTGGAATTCTCCGACCAGCACGAAGTCACCCTGCGTCAGGAACTGGAATTCCTCGACTGCTACCTCTCCATCCAGCAGACGCGTTTCGGTTCGCGCTTGCGCATCAGCAAAAATATCGAGCCTGCCACCTTGGAAGCCCGCGTCCCTACGTTCGTCCTCCAACCCTTCGTGGAGAACGCCGTCCAGCACGGCATCGAACCCCGCAAATCCGGCGGCACCATCACGCTGCGTGCTTGGCAGGCCGATCAGCGCCTGCATCTGGAGATCTCGGACGATGGCCAAGGACTCGCCGCCTCCGGTGTCACCGTGCTACGGGAAGGCATCGGCCTCGCCAACAGCAAAGCCCGTCTGCGCGAACTTTACGGAGCCGATCATCAGTTCAGTTTGAAACGCAATGCCACCGGCGGAGTCTGTGTCGCCTTGGAAATCCCTCTGCAAATGACCACTGAGCCCAGCATTCCCGCACCCGCTTCACCCGCCACCGCATGAACATCCGCACCTTGATTATCGATGACGAACCGCTCGCCCGCACGCGCATCCGCAGCCTCCTCGCTGCCGAATCCGATGTGACGGTGCTCGCCGAATGCGCCAACGGCTCCGAAGCCATTGAAGCCGTGGAAACTCATTCCCCCGACCTGCTCTTCCTTGATATCCAGATGCCCGAAGTGAACGGTTTCGACGTGTTACAAGCCGTCGGCCCCGAACGCATCCCTGCCGTCATCTTCGTCACCGCCTACGATCAACACGCCCTGCAAGCCTTTGAATTCCATGCCTTGGATTACCTCCTAAAACCTTTCAAACAATCCCGCTTCAAATCCGCCCTGCAACGCGCTCGTTATCAGTTAACCAACCGTAGCGCTGACCATGAGACACGCTTGGCTTCCCTCCTCGAACAGCTTCGCCCCGCTAATGGTCAACTCACCCGCTTCGTCATCAAGACCTCCAGCCGCATGATTCTGCTGAAAGCTCGCGATGTGGATTGGATCGAATCTGCAGCGAACTACGCCCTCCTCCACGTCGGCTCAGAAACCCATCTCTTGCGCGAGACCATGCGCTCTTTGGAAGACCGTCTTTCTCCGAATCAATTCCAGCGCATCAGCCGTTCCGCCATCGTAAATCTGGACCGCATCAAAGAATTCCAGCCCATGGCCAAAGGCGAATACATCATCACGCTGACCAACGGCAAGCAACTCCCGATGACCCGCGGCATCCGCGAACTCCAGCAAGCCATTGAGAGCCATTAAAGGGCGCGGCATTCATGCCGATTCGGCATCCCCGCCGCCCGGCTCATCTTAGCTCGAAACTGGACGACCTTTTCTAAGTATCGGCTTCTTCGACCACTCTCTTCATCCCTCCTAACCCCTTACTAATCACAAATCCCCGCGCTTGGTCCTCCGTCCGTCGCACAACCGTCACCTCGCTCATACTGTGACTTCAAGGTCAAAGCCTGACCGAAACAAAAACCACAAAATGTTACGTATGAAAAATTCCCTCATCGCCTTCTGGCGACCCTCTCTATTCGCGGCGTGCGGCCTGATGCTGGCTGTCACGGCCTTGCTCGCCCAGAGCTCTGACGAGCCCAAACCAGCAAAAACTTTCAACATCGCCGTGGGCAGTGGCGGCTTTGGTGGTGGCTCAGGGGGTGCCGTCGGCGGCTTCACCATCGCCCTCCATGGCATGGGCGAGAAGTTGCTCAAACAGATTGATACGGACAAGGACGGCGCCGCCTCCTACGCGGAATTCAAAACCATCCTGAACACTCATTTCCAAAAATGGGATGCCAACCAAAGCGGCACCTTGAGCACCAACGAACTCTCCGCCGGACTCAAAGCCATCTTTCCCGCCCCGGAGATTTTTGTCTCTACCGCCGAACCGCCTGTCGGAGTGGGAGGAGGATCTGGTGGCGGAGCAACGGGCGCGGTGAAAGTCGTCAAACATTTCGCCTCCGATGGCCAAGGCCGCGGCTTTGCCCGCGTCATCTCCATCGGCGGTGCCCCTGGTGATCTGCCGCCCCTGCCCGAACCTTCCGCAATCGTGGCCAGACGTGTACTGAAATCGGTCGACGCTGATGAGAACCAGGAGATCACCATGGCCGAATGGGAAACCATCACCATCAAATGGTACCGCGCTTGGGATTCCAACGAAGACGGTTATCTGAGCGCCGATGATCTCGGCGAAGGTTTTCATCAACTGGCCGGTCCGCCCGATGACGAGGACCTGCTGTTCTTGCTTCCCGAGTGACAACTCGCCACATTTCCACGGTCCCCACAGCCGCCCTGCCACACCAGGGCGGTTTCTGTTTATCCTCTCCTTTCATTGTCGCAACTCCGGCTTGAAACTTCCCCGGCATCTCACAACACTCCCGCCAATGAATCGGATTGAAGCACGCTTCGCCCGTTTGCGGGAAAGCGGTAAAAAGGGTTTTGTCGCCTATATCGGCTCGGGTGACCCGCATCTTGAAGCCACGCGCCAGTTGGCCATCGCCATGGATCAAGCGGGCGTGGACGTCCTCGAACTCGGCGTGCCGTTCAGCGACCCCTTGGCCGATGGCATCGTAAACCAGATGGCCGCCCAACGCGGCCTCGAATCGGGCACCACCCCGGCCAAGCTCCTCGCGACCATCTCGGCCATCCGCAAGGAATCGCAGATACCCATCGTCCTCTACGTTTATTACAACCTGTTGCACAAGCGCGGCCTCAAGCAGTTCATCGATGAGTGCGCGCAAGCCGGTGTGGATGGCTTGCTCGTGCTTGATCTCCCGCCCGAGGAATCGACCAACTACGAGCAACTCATGGCTGAGGCTGGGTTGAACAACATCTACCTCATCGCCCCGACCACACCCGAGAGCCGCATGGAGATCATCGCCAAACGTGCGAAAGGTTTCATCTATTACATCTCCCGCGAAGGCGTCACCGGCATGCAAGAGACCGTGGCGGACAACATCGCCAGTATGACCGCGAAGATCCGAAAATACACCACCCTGCCCATCGCCGTAGGCTTCGGCATCTCCACCCCGGAGCAAGCCCGACTCGTGGCGGCCAATGCTGAGGCCATCGTCGTCGGCAGTGCCATCGTGAACCAGATTGCACAAAACGGAAAAGAGGTGAACCTTGCCGCCAAAGTCGGCGGGTTCGTGAAAACGTTGGTGGATGCGATCAAGTAATCTTTGTCTTCATGAAAAAATCGAGTGCAGCAAACAGTCAGTCAGACCGTTACGTCATCATCATGGCCGGTGGACGCGGCGAACGTTTCTGGCCGGTGAGCCGTGAGAAGACCCCTAAGCAACTCATCACCTTGCTCGGCAAGCGCTCCTTTCTGCAACAGGCCGTAGATCGCGTGCTGCCGCTCGTGCCGCTCAAGAACATCATCATCATCACGAACGCAGTCCAGGCGCCAACTGTTCAGAAGCAACTGCCCAAGCTGCCCAAGGAAAACATCATCGCGGAGCCGGTTGGCCGCGATACCTGCGCCGCTGTCACGCTTGGTGCGGCAATTGTTGGTGCACGCTCCACGACGGCCACCATGGCGGTGCTCCCGGCCGATCACGTCATCCCGGATGAAAAGAAGTTTCAGCAAGTCCTGAGCGATTGCTTTGATCTGGCTTCACGCGGCCAAGCGATCGTCACTATCGGCATCAAGCCGACTGAGCCCGCTACCGGCTACGGTTACATCCACGTGGGTGAGCCCTTGCCGCCACCGCATGGAGTGAAGGCCTACAAGACCGCTTTTGCTCGCGCTGAGAAATTCGTGGAGAAGCCGAACTACGAGAAAGCGCTCGAATATCTTCAAAGCGGTCACTACGGCTGGAATGCGGGCATGTTCATCTGGTCATTCGTGACCATCACGGAAGCGTTGCAGAAGCATCAGCCCGAGATGCTCGCCGCATGCCATCGTTGGTTCGATGCCGCCAAGTCTCCAGCCAAGCTCAAGAAGGTGCTGGCCAAGGAATATCCCGAGATCAAGAAGATCTCGATCGACTTCGCCCTGATGGAGAAGGCGCATAATGTGGTCGTGGCTGACGGTTCCTTCTCCTGGGATGATCTGGGTGCCTGGCCCGCTCTCGCCCATCACATCAAGCCGGATGCGGAAGGTAATTGTGCCGTGGGTGAATTCATCCATGTGGATGCGGCCCGCAACGTCATCTACGACGCTCGCACCAAGAACCGCACACCCATCTGCCTTGTGGGCGTGAAAGACTCCATCATCGTGCAGACGGATGACGCCACGCTCGTCGCCGACAAATCCCAATCGCAAAAGATCAAGGAACTGGTCAAGAAACTGGGCGAAGATGCGAAGCTGAAGAAGCTGGTTTAGTCCGATGGGGCGCGGGTTGTCTCAACCCGCAGCGACCTCCTCAAGCTAGATTGCATCCGACATTTTCCTGCCACCTGACGATTGGACCATACAGCGACTTGGCGAATCGCGCTCCATAACTTCCTGCCAAAGCTCGCTTGCACTCCGGCCAGTCCTCATTATCCTGCCCCCTTTATGCTCCGTAAATTTGTTGCCTTAACTGCTATCTTGGCGTCGGTGGCTTGCGCCACGACGTCCGTTCGCGCGGCTGACAACCAGGCCGCCAACAAGGGTCCCAAAGTTCAACCCGCCTCCGATGAAGGTGTGAACGCCATGAAAGGCTTCCAGCTTCCCCCGGGATTCAAGGTGGAACTGGCCGCGGCCGAACCCCTGTTCGCCAACCCCGTTTCTTTCACCATCGATGAACAAGGCCGCTTCTATGTGGCCGAGACCTTCCGCTTCAATGCCGGCGTGCTGGATATCCGCGGCATCATGCACTGGCTGGATGAAGAGCTCGCTTCCAAGACGGTCGCTGAGCGCATCGCCTACACCCGCCGTCGGTCCGCTGACAAAGGCGAAAAGCCGATGAACTGGTTCACGGACAACGAAGACCGCATCTCCCTCGTCTGGGACAGCAATGGCGACGGCGTCGCTGAGACTTCGTCTGTTCTTTCCACTTTCCATGAAGAGGCAGACGGCGTCGGCTCCGGTCTGCTCGCCCGTAAAGGCAAGGTCTGGTACACGAACATTCCGCACCTCTGGCAGCTCGAAGATAAAAACGGCGACGGCAAGGCCGATGTAAAGAAAAGCCTCAGCTACGGCTACGGTGTACGCTTCGGCTTCCTCGGTCATGACAGCCACGGCCTGCGCATCGGACCCGATGGCCGACTCTACTACTCCATCGGCGATCGTGGTGCCCATATCGAACTGCCCAATGGCAAAGTCATTGAGAACCCCGAGGAAGGCGCGATCTACCGCTGTGAACTCGACGGCTCCAACTTGGAGATTTTCTATCGCGGCCTCCGCAATCCGCAGGAGCTGGCCTTCGATGACCTCGGCAACCTCTGGACCTGTGACAACAACTCGGATGGTGGCGACCCCGCCCGCGTGGTCTATGCCGCCGAAGGTGGCGATAGCGGCTGGCGCATCGGCTGGCAGTTCATCGAGCGCCCTATGCGCCGTGGCTCCTGGATGGGCGAACGCCTCTGCTACGAATATTTCAAAGATCGCGCGGCTTATACGTTACCGCCCGTTTCCAGCAAAGTCGGCAATGGCCCCAGCGGTTTGACCTTCGATCCCGGCATCGCGCTGAATGAAGAATGGCGCGGACGTTTCTTTCTCGCGAATTTCAGCGGCAATCCGAACAGCGGCATCTACAGCTTCGCCGTGCAACCGCAAGGTGCCGGCTTCGCTCTCAAGGATAACAAGAAGTTCTGGTGGAACTTCCTCCCGACGGATATCGAGTTCGGCTACGACGGCGCCATCTATGCCACCGACTGGGTGAACGGCTGGAGCGGCTTGGGCAAGGGCCGCATCTATCGACTCTCCCATCCTGATGAATACAGCAAGCCGGTGGCAGCTCAAGTGAAACAGCTCTTCGCGGAAGGTTTCGACAAGCGCTCCACTTCCGAACTGGTCAACCTCATCGCTCATCAAGATCAGCGCGTGCGGCAGGAAGCTCAATTCGCATTGGTTGACAAGAAAGCCGAGAAGGAATTGAGCAGCGTGGCCGGTACTGGCCCTACGCTCCATTCCCGTTTGCACGCCATCTGGGGCTTGGGCCAGTTGGCCCGCCAAGGCCGCTCGGTGGAATTGACGGCACTCTTGGTGAATACCAATGCTGAGATCCGCGCACAGACGTTGAAGATCATCGGTGATGCCAAGCTCAGCAAGTATCAGAAGCAAGTCGTCGCCGGTTTGTCGGACAAGGAAACTCGCGTCCGTTATTTCGCGGCGATCACCGCTGGCAAACTGGCGAACAAAGACAGTGTCCCTGCCCTGCTCGCAATGCTGAAGGACAATGACGACAAGGATCCCTGGCTGCGCCATGCCGGTGTCGCCGGGCTGACAGCCTGCGCCAAAGCGGCCGATCTGACCGCCCTCTCCAAGCATGAATCTTCAGCAGTTCGTCTGGCAGCGACGGTGGCTCTGCGTCGTCTCGCCTCACCTGGGTTGAGCCAGTTTCTGGCGGATAAAGATCCCCGCGTGGTGGCAGAAGCAGCTCGTGCCATCAATGATTTGCCAGTCGCGCCGGCTCTTCCTCAATTGGCCAGCTTGACGAGCCGGGCCAGTGAATTCGCCACCTTGCCTGCTGGCAGCAACACGGAACCCTCCCCGCGCGATGCCATCTTGCGCCGTATCATCAACGCCAACTTCCGCCTTGGCACCTCGGCCAATGCCGATGCTGTCAGCGCCCTCGCCGGTGATGAACGCCTGCCGGAAGGCATCCGCGTAGAAGCCCTCACCCAATTGGGCGAATGGGCTGCTCCGAGCGGTCGCGACCAAGTGAGCGGCCTCTGGCGCCCTCTGCCCAAGCGCTCCGGTCCAGACGCGACGCATGTGGAACCGATGGCTCTGAAGCTCATCACCAGTCAATCCTCCGTGAGCACCAAGCGCGCTTTGCTGGAAACTGCGCAGAAGCTGAATTGGAAGACGTTGAGCGATGCC
>JAJNBN010000639.1 GCA_021156225.1 Verrucomicrobiota bacterium
GGTAGAATTTCTTCAACGTCTCGGTTTCTTCCGGCCACCCCATCGTGGCGAACGGCCACAGCCAGGAGCTGAACCAGGTATCGAGCACGTCGGGGTCTTGCATCCAACCTTCGCCCTCGGGCGCGTCCACACCGCAGTAAACTTCTTCTTCACCGCGATACCACACCGGCACCCGATGCCCCCACCAAAGTTGACGGCTGATGCACCAGTCCTGGATGCCCTCGAGCCAATGGTCATACACCTTCGCCCAGCGATCCGGATAAAACTTCATCTCACCCGTCGCCACGCACGCTCGGGATTTCTCCACGCTCGGATACTTCAGGAACCATTGCTCGCTCAGGCGCGGTTCGATCGGCACATCGGCGCGTTCGCTGTAACCCACGTTGTTCGTGTACGGCTCCTCCTTGTCCATGAAGCCCAGTTCCGCCAGCTTCTCCACGGCAATCTTGCGTGCCTTGAAGCGCTCCAAGCCATTCAGAAGCGCCCCCGCCTCTTCCGTCATGAAACCCTTCGCATCAATGACCTCGATCGGCTCCATCGTCGCCAGCTTCCACATGAACGGCGATGTCGAAGACGCCGTCTTCGACCAGTTCACGATGCGCTGGAAGATCTCATAATCCGCCTTGTCATGCGCGGGCGTCACCTTCAGCACGCCCGTGCCGAACGCGATGTCGATGTGCTCATCACCGATGATCGGCAACGGCGCCTGGTTCTCCACCGGTAACGGCCGCTTGATATATTTGCCGATGAACTTGCCGTAGCGCGGATCTTTCGGATTCACTGCCACCGCCGTATCACCCGGGATTGTTTCCGGACGGGTAGTCGCGATGGTCAGCCAAATATTCCCCTCGCCATCCACCTGCGGCACAAACTTCGGCGCGATTTTCTCTTCGCCTTCTTTTTCCGGAAGCGCCTGATTACGGTCCAACGGGTGACCTGAAGCCTTGAACGAATCCGCCTTCACCGGCGAACCGTCCTGCTCCACCACTTGCACGCGGAAGTAATACAGAAAACCCTTCTGCTCCTTCATCGTCACTTCTTCGTCCGAGAGCGCGGTCTGAGAGGCCGGGCACCAATTCACCATGCGTTTGCCGCGATAGATGTGGCCCTTTTTGTAGAGGTCCACGAACACGCTCTGCACGCACTTGGAATACTCTGGATCCATTGTGAAACGTTCGCGTGACCAATCGCACGAAGCCCCGAGCTTCTTCAATTGCTGGATGATGATGCCGCCGTACTTATGCTTCCAGTCCCAGATCTTGGCGACAAGCGCTTCGCGACCGAGGTCATCACGATGCTTGATGGCGCCTTCCTTGCGCAGCGTCTTCTCCACCACGTTCTGCGTGGCGATGCCCGCGTGATCCGTGCCCGGCAGCCACAGCACTTCCTTGCCATCCATGCGCGCCTTGCGGGCGAGGATGTCCTGGATCGTGTTGTTCAGCACATGCCCCATCGTGAGCACGCCCGTCACATTCGGCGGCGGGATAACGATGGAGTAGGCCGGGCGCTTGTCCGACACGCGCGCCGGATCCGCCGTGAAGCATCCCTGCTTCAGCCAGAACTCATACCACTTCTCTTCCACCAACTGTGGCTCGTAAGCCTTTGAAATCTCTGACATACTTAAAAACCTAAAAAAGACACGAATTTCACTAATTTACACGAATTAACTCGTTATAGCACCACACGTTTCCAACTCAACGAGTCCTCACCAAAATTCACCAGCAACCCCAGCTTCAACTTCGAGGATGCTAGGTAGTTCAACACTTGCTTCATATGCGGCTCCGCTAACCGCTCTATCGCTTTCACTTCCAAAACAATTTTGCCGACTCGTCCTAACTCAACTTCCAAAGCATCCTTATACACTATTTCATCATGCCCTTTGCCAAGTTCCCGATGAACTTCCATGCAAGCACCGACAATTTTGAACGACTCATCTTTACAAATCGGTTCACCCATATTCCCTTCCCCTAATTCGTGAAAATTAGTGAAATTCGTGTCTTCTCCTGACTCACTTCTTCATCAGCGCATACTCCATGCTGTCCACCAGCGCCTGCACCGATGCCTCGATGATGTTATCGTGCACGCCCACCGTGCCCCATTCGTTCTTGCCATCCGTGCTGATGATCAGCACCCGCGTCTTCGCGGCTGTGCCCGTGGAACTGTCCAGGATGCGCACCTTGTAATCCGTCAGTTGCACCTTCTTCAATTTCGGGAAGAAACTCGTCAACGCCGCGCGCAGCGCACCATCCAGCGCATTCACCGGACCATCACCCTCCGCCACCGTGTGCGCCGTCTTCTCGCCCACCTTCACCTTGATCGTCGCCTGGCAAACGGATCTCTCACCGTCACGCCGCATCGAGACGTGATAACCTTCCACTTGGAACGGCAGCTCCTGATGGCTCAGCAAACGCCGGATCAGCAACGCCAGCGAACCTTCCGCCGCTTCGTACTCGTAGCCGATGTTCTCCAGCTCCTTGATCTTCGCCGTGATGGTCTTCAGCTCGGGCGTCTCCGCCGTGATCTTGAAGCCCAACTCCTGCGCCTTCACCAATATGTTCGTGCGGCCGGACATATCGCTCACCAGCACGCGCCGATGATTCCCCACCGCCTCCGGATTGATATGCTCATAGCTCCGCGCCACGCGCTCGATCGCGTGCACATGGATGCCGCCCTTGTGCGCGAACGCCGTCTGGCCCACCCACGGCTGGCGCGGATCATGACGCATGTTCGCGATCTCATTCACGAACTCCGAAAGCTCCTTGAGCTTCGGCAACGACTTCGCCGGAACACCCACCTTACCCATCTTGAACGCCACCAGCGGGATCACACTGATCAGATCACAATTCCCCGTGCGCTCACCGTAACCATTGATCGTCCCTTGGATATGGCTCGCCCCCGCTTCCAGACCCGCGATGCCATTCGCCACGCCCAGCCCGCAATCATTATGCGTATGGATACCAATGCGCGCGTTCAACTTGCCCTTCGCAAACGAAGTAATCGTCGAAATCTCGCTCGGCAGACAACCACCGTTCGTCTCGCAGAGGCAGATCACATCCGCACCCGCCTTCTCCGCCGCCTGCCACGTAGCCAGCGCGTACTCCGCGTTAAATTTATACCCGTCGAAACTATGCTCCGCATCATACACCACGATCTTGCCGTGATCCTTCAAGAAGCGGATCGTGTCACCGATCATCGCCAGATTCTCCTCCGGCCTCACGCGCAGCACCTCGTTCACATGAAAGAGCGAGGTCTTGCCCACGATCGTGATCACTGGCGAACCGGAATCCAGCAACATGCGGATCTGGTCATCGTTCTCCACCGCCACACCTTTTTTGCGCGTGAAACCGAACGACGCGATCTTCGCATTCTTCCACTTCCGCTTCTTCGCCTGCTGGAAGAACTCCATGTCCTTGGGATTCGACCCCGGCCAGCCGCCTTCAATATAATGTACGCCGAATGCATCCAGCCGCTCCGCGATCCGGAGCTTGTCCGCCAGCGAGAAATTGATGCCTTCGCCCTGCGAACCATCCCGCAGAGTCGTATCGTAGATTTCGACGTTACTTTTCATTGCTGCAAACGCCCGTCGGGATGAATCCACCCCGCCAAACGGAACGGTCTTTCTAAGCCAATCAGGGGTCTGATGCAAACCGAATTGCCACCTCCACTGGGGAGGGACGGCGTGTCGCCGTCCGAAACCAACCCCACCCGCCCCCGCCTCTTCGACTCTTCATTTTCCATC
>JAJNBN010000163.1 GCA_021156225.1 Verrucomicrobiota bacterium
GGGTGAACTCGATCTGCAAACGACCTCGCTGCTCACTACACTGGTGGGCTTCAATCTCGGGGTGGAAGCCGGCCAGTTAACTATCGTCGCCATCTTCCTGCCCGTGGCCTTTTCGCTACGCCAGTTTAAGGCGTATCAAAAGGGCGCCTTGGTCGCTGGTTCGGCGATCATCGCTCTGCTGGCGCTGATTTGGTTCATTGAGCGGGCCTTTGATATCAGCATCATCAGCTAAGTCTTTGGACCGCGATTGTCTCCGCCGAGAACCAGTCGCAGCGGGGACGATGTCCGCAAGCACCTTGAAAATATTTCGAAGCTAACCATGTCTTTCCCGTGCAGCGGCTGGTTCCGCATACGGAACACAGCCGCGTTCCACTGTAGTTTTGGCATTGTTCCCCCTGCCCTAGCCCGCTAGAACTTCCGCGCACCGATGCGTTTCCTGATGCTCAACTGGCGCGACCCGGAAAACCCCTTAACCGGGGGTGCCGAGCGCGTGACCATGGCCTATCTCAAGGCCTTGGTGGACCGCGGGCATGAGGCGTGGTGGTTTAGCTTCGATTTTCCCGGTGCCAAACCCGAGACGGTCATCGATGGCGTGCACATCGTCCGCGGTGGCGATAAGGGCTCGGCCATCTTCAAAGCCAAGGCGTGGTATAAAAACCAGCCTCGCTTTGATCTCGTCATCGACCAGCATCATGGCATTCCTTGGTTCGCTCCGTGGTGGTGCGGAACGAACAATATTGCCTACATCCACGAAGTCCTCGGGCCTATCTGGGATGCCTTCTACTCCTGGCCCATCAGCGCCATCGGCCGGGCGCAGGAGCGTTGGACGCATTACGCTTATCAGGATGTTCCTTTTTTCACCGCTTCGGCTGATACCAAACGCCAGTTGCACGAACATGGCGTGAAGGATGTGACCATCATCCCCTACGGAGTGCATACGCGCGCCCTGCCCATGCTGGAACCCAAGCCACTGGCTGCGCCCTACAAGCTTATCGTTGTTTCCCGCCTCGCTCCGAACAAACGTATCGATCACGCCGTGCTGACGCACAAAATCTTGCGTGCCCGTGGCGTGAATACTCACCTTACCATCGTAGGCGGCGGTGAAACGGAAGGCCTGCTGAAAAGCTTGGTGGCGGAGGGTAATCTGCAGAGTTCAGTGCGCTTCACAGGTCCCATCTCTGAAGGCGAGAAAGACACGCTCCTCCGCGAGAGTCACTTCCTGCTTCACACTTCCCAGCGCGAAGGCTGGGGCCTAAATGTTATCGAGGCCAATGCCATGGGCACACCCGGTGCCGTCTATGCCGTGCCCGGCTTAGTGGAATCCACCTTGGACAACGAAACCGGTGTACTCGCGAAATCGGAAACTCCGGAGTCCTTGGCCGACCGGTTGACGGAAGCATTCCAAAGTGATGCGCAATACCAGCAATGGCGGTTGAACGGCTGGAATCGCGCGAAGACGTTTCATTGGGACAGCGTGCTGCCTCGCGCCTGCGACTGGCTGGAAAAAATGGCAACGACGCACGAAGACAAGCCATGAGCGCAACCCCCTTTAATCCACGCGCCACGGTCATCGTGCTGAATTACAATGGCAAGCAATGGTTGCAACGCTGTGTCGATTCCCTCAAAGCACAGACCATCTTCAACGACATCGAAGTCATCATGGCGGACAACACGTCCACCGACGGCTCCGACAAGCTTGCTGAAGAATTGATGAAGGGGTGGACCACTGGCTACTTCCTGCAGAACGGCGCCAATCTAGGCTTCGCGGAAGGCAACAATCGCCCAGCAAAGCGCGCATTGGGCAAGTTCCTGTTCTTCCTGAACAACGATGCATGGCTGGAACCCGACTGCATGGAAAAGCTGCTGGATTGCGTAGAACGCGAGCAAGCGGCGGCGGCCACTCCGCTGGTGCTGAATTACGACGACAATACCTTCCAGTCCTCAGGCGCACTCGGCTTCGACATCTTCGGCCTCGCCACGGATCGCAAGCAGGTCGATCGCGTGAGTGAAATCCTCATGCCAGAAGGCTGCTCCTATCTCATCCGCAAGGATGTCTTCGAGCAGGTCGGCGGCTTTGACAAAGAGTTCTTCATGTATGCGGAAGAACTGGACCTCTCCTGGCGCACGTGGATCGCCGGGCATCGCGTCATCACCGTGCCGCAAGCCATCGTGCACCATCGCGGTGCCGCGAATGTGAACCCGGCTGGTGGCGGCAACGTGGTGGAGTTTCGAACCAGCGATTCGAAACGTTATTACGCCAATCGTAACGCCTTTCTGACCATCTGGAAGAATGCTGAGGGGATGCTCTTTCTCGCGCTCCTTTTGCAGCTAGGCCTGCTCTTCATCGAAGCCTTTGCCGCCCTGCTTATCGTGAAACGTTGGTCTTTCGTGAAGCGCTCCTATTGGGAATCCATCCGCGATGCCTGGCGCATGCGTCCGCACGTGCAGGAAGTGCGCAGGCAGATCAAAGGCTTCCGCCAGCGCAGCGATCTGGACATGCTCAGCCTCTTCCGCCTGCGCCTGAACCGCTGGGATGAATTCCAGCGTATGCTCCAATACGGCGCACCCAAGGTCACCGCCCGGTAGTTTTGCTATTGCTCCCGGCATGAAATCCCCTGAATCTACCGCGCAAACATGAGCTTATCCGCCAACCATCTGGAATCGCCGGGGACTCTCTGAGTTATGTTTCGTAAAATTCAAATCTACGGTTTCTACGCGCTTTATTACCCGCTCTCGTTCATTTGGCGCTGGTTCGATAAAATGACCTCCTGGCGGGAGACTCGTTTCTGGATCGATCATATCCCGAACGCAAGCTTCACGCCTGCCACCTATTCCAGCTATGCCGGCTGGATCGTGAACCAGGGCTTCTTTTGCGCGCTGTTCAGTCTCTATCTAAAGAAGCCGAATCCGAAGATTTTCGACTTTGGCTGCGGCATGGGCAATCAGGCCCCCATCTGCCATCACTTCATCAAAAATGGCGGCAGCTTTCTGGGTGTGGATACAGATCGCCGATCCATAGAAGCCGCCAAGGCAACGCATGCCGACCTACCGAACTGCAGCTTCTACCTGACGAAAGATCAGAACCCCTATTATCCTCAAGGTGACACGACGCAGAAAATAAACGATGGCATCGACTGGCCGATCGCCCCAAAGTCACAGGACATGTTGATCTCCGTTTCCGTGTTCACGCACCTGCAGCAGAAGGACGCCGAGCGCTACATGGACAAGGTCTATGAGGTGCTGGCAGATGATGGCCATGCCATCATCACGTTCCACATCGTGCGCGATTACGTGAACGAGAATGAGACCTACAATTTCACGCACGCGCTAACGCCCGGCTGGTTCACGAGCAACCCGAGTTGCCCGGAAAAGGCGATCGGCGTCACCACCGAAGCGCATCGCAATCTGCTGGCTGGACGGTTTGAGATACTGGTCCACATCGAAGGTTCCGTGACGGGCGGCAAGCATCCCTATCTGCAGGATCTCTTCGTCCTAAAGAAGATTCCGGGCAAGTAAGCCGGTTCAGAGGCCCAGCTTCACCATCAGGTCGTTGTAATTGCAACGCACCTTATGCTTGAACTGGGCGAAGAATGAGTCGCTGTGCGGAATGTTCACGCTGTCCACCGTGCGGCGGTTCATGCTGATGACCACATCGATGTTGTGCACCTTGGTCAGCTTGCCCAGCTTCTCCATGAAGACTCCATCCGCGTGGTGCCCTAGGCGCTTATCCTCCGGATGATAGAGGGTGTTCCCCTTCGCTTCCGCGACCTTCTCGAGCAAAGCCATCGTGTGATAGAACTGCAGATAGTCCACTTCGCCATCCAGCTTGCGCCCCTTGCAGAACTTGCCCGCCGGACGATCTGCGCGGCGCTGGCCAGTGATCTTCGTCTCCCCCTTCTCATCCGTCACGCCGATGTCTTGAGACGCATACATTGCCTGTGGTTCACGGTTGTTCTGAATGTAATAATTCCAAACCACCTCGAAGGCATTCGGATACAACACGTCGTCATCGCAGAGATAAAAAATCAGTTCACCTTTGCAGCGACCGGCGTTGATGACCTGATTGAAGCACCATGACGCCATGTTGTGTGTCTTCACCATCTCCTTCGTTTCACCCGAAGGAATGATGGTGACGCGTGGGTCGGTGAGGCCTTTGAAAAAGCCCTTATTTAGCAACACGCCGCTATCCACCAAAATCATCTCCCAATCCTGAAACGTCTGCTTCAGCACACCATCAATCGCCTCACGCACATACTTGGGCTTGTTATGCGAGACGAGGATGAGGCTGATCTTGGCCATACGACAGACGCGCTCAGTTCTTCACCGGCGCCGGATCACCGAGCAGCTTACGACGCAGTTTGATGCTGGCCATCGTCTCCACGTTCTTGCGCTGCTGTTCGCCGAACTTCCTCTGCACGAGATCCAGGAACGGCTGATGCGTGAAATATTTGTGCCACGCTTCATCGCGGAACTTCAAGACCTCGGCTGCCGTGCAATACTTCGTGGGCAACGGCTGGCTCTCATACGAAAGGAACGCGTAGCCTGCATAAGAATCCGGCAGCGGCCACTTGTTCGCCTTGGCCGTGTAATAGAGCGGACTGCCCGGCAGCGCCTGGCACGGATACATGTTCACCATCTCGGTGTTCAGTTCCAGCGCAAGGTCCAGCGTCTGGTTCATCGTCTCGTGCGTGTCATCCGGGAAACCGTAGATGTAATTCGAGATGATGTTGATGCCCGAGCCGCGGATGGTCTTGCACACCTCGCGGATGTTCACCTCCTGGAAGGAACCCTTGGACTCTTCACTGCGGATCACCTGGCTCGCCGCTTCCACACCGAGCGCCAGCCAACCGATGCCCGCCTTCTGGAACAAATCGAGGTATTGCGGACGCACCGTGTCGATGCGCGAATACGACCACATGCGGAACTTGTGTCCGCGATCAAGAATGCCCTTCAAAAGCGGCTCGTAGTAATTCTTGTTCAGGAAGAACATCTCATCCGAAAGACGGATGGTCTCCACGCCGTAGCCCGCGAGCTTGTCGAATTCCTTGAGGATGAACTGCGGCGACCAGAAGCGCATGTTCGGGGAGTTCGCCGAGGCCACACCGTCCGCGTTATCCACGCGGTTCACGATGTTGATCATGCAGAAGTCGCACATGAACTTGCAGCCCAGCGACGTGTACATCGCCGCGAACGGTGTGCGCAGGTTGTGATTGAACTCTGCGTGCCAGAAGTGAGCACGATACAGGTCCAGCGGGCTGCTCTTATACGGCAGCAGATCCCACGCGTAACCCGGCAAGTCCTCATCCATCCGCTCATGCGGCACCACGATCTCCGGCGGATTCAACTGCGGCACCCCACCCGTCTTGTGACCGATACCCTTGACCTTGTCCAAGCCGGTCTTCAGATCCGTCTTCAACAGGTTGTGCAAAGCATACACACCTTCGTTCAGCAAAATGATGTCGATGCAATCGAAGCCCAGGACTTCCATCGGCAATGCGCTCGTGTGCGAACCGACGAAGCAGATGATCGCCTCGGGGTTCAACGCCTTGACCTTGCGGGCCAAGGCCGTCGCGCCGATCATGTTCGTGGTGCCTGAGTTCGGGTTCTGCCCGTAAACCACGAAGCAGACCAGCCGCGCCTTCGCTTCATGGATGCGTTGCGAAGCGGCATCATCGCTCAGGCGTTCCGCACCGCAATCGAGGATGGCCACGCCGTAGCCCTTCGCCCGGCAGCTCTGCGCGAGCAGCAGCGACCACGTCGGCGGTTCGATGGCCGAGAAGTCTTTGCTCAACTCTTGATACGCCGTGGCGGCGGAGTCAGCATTGACGAACAGAACATCTAGCGGGCGATTCATGCTTATACTTACTTCAGATTGTTCAACAAGTCGCATAATTGTGCGATCTTGCTGCGGTCCAGGTCCGGATAGTTGCCGATGTAGTAACCGTAGAAGTGAACGTGGTTCACCTTCGGATACTGCTCAAATTCATTGCCAAACATGCGGCGCAGATACGGCTGGCGCAATTGATTGCCCCCACCCGAGGTGCCGCGACGGAATTCCACACCTGCCGCACGAAGCGCCTTTTCCAAGCGATCACGGAATTCCGGGTCCGCCTTGCGGATGACCAGTGTGAATGCGTAGTTGCTGCTGCCTTCGCAGTTGAACTCCGTCCAATACTTCGAAGAATCCAAGCCCTTCAGGAACAGTTGCAGGTTCTCGCTACGGATCACGTTGTTCGCATCCAAGCGCTTGAGCTGCTCACGACCCAGCACAGCATTCAATTCCGTGCTGCGCATGTTGTAGGCGGGATAGGCAAAGATGAAATCAGGATTCAGGTCCGGGAACTTCGTCTTGTACTCTTCCTTCACTTCAGGAGAAGTCACCTCGCGCACCATGCCATGGGAGCGGAACATGCGCACGGCCTCGTAGAACTTCTCATCGTTCGTGCAGATCATGCCACCTTCGATGGTGCTCATGTGATGCGCGTAGTAGAACGAGAAATTGGACGCGAAACCATAGCTGCCTAGCTTCTTACCGTTGAACGTAGCACCGTGAGATTCGCAAACGTCCTCGATCAACGGGATGTTCCGCTTCTTCAACTCATCGAGCAGACGCTGGTTCAGCGCGTTGTAACCGAGCACGTAGGTCAGGAAAACGGCGCGGGTCTTCGGCGTGATCTTGCGCAGGATCTCATCCGTATCCATGCCCAAGTGGCTGTTGTCGATGTCCACAAACACCGGCGTCAAACCGGCTTGCAGCACGGACGCGATATCGGACACCCACGTGAGCGTCGGCACGATAACTTCGCCCGGACCGTAGAGTTCGCGCAAGGCCGCCATCGTGATGCCGTTCGCCGAGGCGCCGGAGTTCACGAACACGCTGTACTTGCAGCCGAGCCATTCGGACCATTCTTTCTCAAAGGCGCGGACATTCGTAGACTGCGTCAGGATGGGATCATCCTGTTGCAAAAACTTGATCAGCGCATCCAGATCGCTACGGGGAATATTGTTGGCCATCAAGGGCCACTTCAGATTCGGTGCAGTCACAGCGGGTGGAGCGGTTAAAGTCTCACTTCTCATTGTAGTAATCGCCGTATTCCACGATCAACGTGCTGCGGCCGTCGGTACGATTCAGCGCCTTCTCGTAAGCGGGGAAAATGTCCTGTGGTTCATCCAGACGGATGACCTCGATGGTTGTGCACATCAGCTTGAACGCCTCGGTGAAATCACCGACATGCTGGAATTGAGGATGCAGCGGTCGCTCAGAACCGATGCCCGTGCGGATGATGACCTTGGGCTTGTAACCGCCATCAGACATCGCCGACATCTTGTCGAGATGACCCACGATCTGATTCACCGCGAGCAACAGGAAGTTCCAGCGCGGATAGATGCTG
>JAJNBN010000164.1 GCA_021156225.1 Verrucomicrobiota bacterium
CCGCGCTCCACATAATCTGCCGTGGAGCAATAGTCCTGGCGATCAGCCTCGCAGGGCTTGCAGCTTGCGTCATTGCACGGACGGCGGACTGAGGGGACCACGAGATCGCCCACCTTCAGATTCTTCACATCTTTACCCACCTCAATGACTTTGCCGAGGGATTCATGGCCGAGCACAAGGTAATCGCTGCCCTTCGGCGGTTCACCATAGGCGAACGTGCAGATTTCCCGGTCTGTGCCGCAGATGCCGACATCCAGCGTGCGGATGCGAACCTGGGTGCCCTTGGTGATGGTAGGTGCGGGGTACTCGAAAGATTGGAGATCCTTCTTGGTCTTCGATACCGCGATGACGCGCATGGTCTTGCTCATGACTGTTAAAAATCTATCGCTCTTCACGTCGGCCAGAACGCCCGGCAGGCGGAGAAACGAGCGCGTATGCTAGCGCAGGACGGCAGCTTGTGAATCAAAATCTGAGGGGTGGAAATGCGGTTGGCAAAGGGGACGAGGATGGTAGCATCACTGCCAGGGGTCCAAGCGGATGTTTTTTGCCGTCACCATTTTGATGCTCATTCTGGGGCTCAGCCTGAGTTGGGCTGTGGTGAGGCGCTTTGGCCGCTCGCGAGGTTTCTGGGGCGAGCTGTTTTTAAAATGTGTTGCTGCGGATAAAGTCAGTGCGTGGAGCCGGTTGTTCACCGTCTTCGGCGCATTGATGGTGATCGGTTCGGGTCTGGCGGCCGTGGAGCGGGGACTCTTTGTGCTTGCGGCAGAACGCACCACGGGAACCATCGAGCGGCTGATCGAGAGCAGCAGCAAGGAGGGGAAGCCGTCTTACGCGCCAGAATTCAGTTTTGTGGATGGCAAAGGGCGTAAACATGCGACGCAATCCCACATATATGGCCCGCTTGATGAATATAAAATAGGTGGGCAAGTGCCAGTGCTCTACTCACGCATTTGGTACGGCCGATCGGTCATTGATGATTATGGTCAAATCTGGGGGCTCGCGAGTGCATTGGCCATTTTTGGAAGCATTCTGCTGAGTGCCGGTTCAGTCCGACTCTACTGGCCGGAGATTGTCTCTGCGATTTGGAACTTTCGCCTGCGTGGCAATGGGTTGCTTGTTGCCGTTCATACTCGTGACCGATCCTGGTGTGGCCGGAGATTTATTGCTGGAGATGACGGCTTTGGCTGGTGTCGCACTCATTTTAGCAGGTGGGCTTTTGTGCCGCAGCAGTTGGGCCCGTCCAGCCACGGCTTTGACGATCCTAGTGTTATTCTTGAACAACTACGCCGACAAGTTTTGGCCGTTCGCGCTGATCATGTTGATAGGCCAAGTGATTGTTCCAGTGTGTTATCTTTACTTTAGCCGGGCAGTGAAGGCTTACTTCCGCCTTCAACCGGGAAAAACCCAAGCCTGATGCGTGAAGGGATCCTGAAGTCCAGCAACTGACCGTCTATGAAACTCTTCTACACCGGCCCGGTCATCAACACGGAGATGCTCGTCCTGATGCTCGAGAAGAACGGTATCACGGGCAAAGAAGAGCTGATCGACGTAGATGGCGATCCAGATGATCTCAGCCGTCAGGCCAAGGTCTTCGTGCCAGAGGCCGACTACCGACGCGCGTATGATCTCTTTTACGGCGAGAAAGAAGGCGAACTTTAGGCCAGTATCCCCTTCACCACATGACTCTCCTCCACCCCCGTTAAACGTTGATCAAGCCCCTGTGAACGATAGGTGAACTTGCTGTGATCTATGCCCAGGCAGTGCAAGATGGTCGCGTTCAGGTCGTTCAGATGTACCGGATTCTCCGCCACGTTGTAGCTGAAATCATCCGTCTCACCATACACCGTGCCGCCCTTGATCCCACCGCCCGCCATGAACATGCAGAAATTCCGCGGATGATGATCGCGTCCGTAATTATCCTTCGTCAGCGTGCCCTGAGAATAAACCGTGCGCCCAAATTCACCACCCCACACGACGAGTGTGTCTTTCAAAAGCCCACGATCCTTCAAGTCCTTCAATAACGCATACGTCGGCTGGTCCACGTCCTTGCATTGGTCCGAAATATCCTTCGGCAAGTTGTTATGCTGATCCCAGCCGCGATGCAGAATCTGCACCACGCGCACATCGCGCTCCGCCAGCTTCCGCGCCAGCAAGGCCGAATGCGCGAACGTTCCCGGCTTCGTCACGTCCGGTCCATACATCTCCAGCGTGGCCTTCGATTCCTTCGAGAAATCGATCAGGTCCGGCACCGAGGTCTGCATGCGGAAAGCCATCTCGTATTGCGCGATGCGCGTGAGCGTTTCCGGATCGCCAAAGCGCTTGTGCGTGGCGGCATTGAGCTTGCCCAAGCCATCCAGCATGTCGCGTCGCGCACCGGCATCCACGCCCGGCGGATTCTTCACGAACAACACCGGGTCACCCTGTGAACGCAACGCCACACCGGTATGACCCGTGGCCAGAAATCCCGAACTCCACATGCGCGTGAACAACGCTTGTGCCGCTGCGCCGGAAGACCATGTGGGCGTCAACACCACGAACGCCGGCAGATCATTATTCACACTGCCCAATCCATACGAGAGCCATGAACCCAAGCTCGCCTTGCCGGGCAATTCGCTCCCCGTCATCACGAAAGTACACGCTGGGTCATGATTGATCGCATTCGTGCTCACCGTCTTGATGAGCGCGATGTCATCCACCATCTTGGCCGTGTGCGGGAGCAACTCGCTCACCCACATGCCGCACTTGCCGTGCTGCGCGAACTTGAACTTCGAAGGCGCCACCGGCAACCGCGCCTGACCACTCGTCATCGTCGTGATGCGTTGCCCCTTGCGGACCGATTCCGGCAAATCCTTGTCGAAGTATTCCGAGAGCTTCGGTTTGTAGTCGAACGTATCGAGCTGCGACGGCCCGCCGTTCATGTGCAAATAAATGATCCGTTTCGCCTTGGCAGCGAAATGCGGCAAACCAGGCAACGCCGGATGCACGCGATCACCCTTCTTCGTCGCCGCATTCAACACCCCCGGCATCCCACCCATCATGGCCAGCGCGATGGAACCGACGCCCAGGCCCGCGCCCGCGAAGAACTGCCGGCGATTCAGGTTTTTCAGAAAATCAGGATTCATACGCGTCTCACTCAGTTTTTCGTCACCACTTCATCTAGGTTCAGCACCATGTTCGCCACCATCGTAAACGCCGCCAGCTCGCTTACTTTGAGCGTTGCATCAGGCTTCGATTCCCCGTAGCTGATCGCTTTCTTCGCCCCCTCGACATCTTTTTCGTAGCGCACCAGTTGCTTGAAGTAGCTGTCTTTGAGCACTTCTGTTTCTTGCTTCGACGGCGCACGCCCAGTAGCGGTCCGGAAACCAAATGCCAATCGTTCACCCAATGTCGCCCCGCCTTCCTTCATCATCCGCTGCGCAAACGCCCGCGCGGCTTCGAAGTGCTGCACATCATTCATCAACTGCAACGCTTGCAACGGTGTATTGCTCCGCTCACGTCGGACGCAGAAAGCCTCGCGGCTTGGCGCATCAAACGTTGTCATCGCGGGTGCCGGTGCCGTGCGTTTGATAAACGTGTAGAGACTGCGGCGATAAAGAGCGTCACCCGTGTCCTGTTTGTAAGTGCGCGTATTGCTGCCCGTGTAGGCCACCGGTTCCCAGATGTTCTCCGGCTGATACGGCTTCACCCCTTTGCCGCCGATGTTGTGGTTCATCAGCCCGCTCACGAAGAGCACATTGTCCCGCAATACTTCAGCATCGAAACGGAAGCGTGGTCCTCTCGCCAGCAATCGGTTCTCCGGATCCACGTTCAGCAGCTTGGAATTCACCTTCGAGTCCTGCCGGTACGTATTTGACGTCACGATCAACTTCACCAATTTCTTCATGTCCCAACCCTCTTCACGGAAGGTCACCGCCAGCCAGTCCAGCAATTCCGGGTGCGAGGGCGGCTCACCTTGTGAACCAAAATCTCCCGACGTCTTCACCAGGCCTGTGCCGAAGAATTGTTGCCAGAACCGGTTCACCGTCACTCGCGCCGTCAACGGATTCTCTGCCGAGGTCAACCAGTCCGCGAGGTCCAGGCGGTCGGGCAATTCGCTCCGTGCCTTGATCTTCGGAAAGGCCGCAGGCGTGCCTGGCGTCACCTTGTCGCCGGGCTTATTATACTGACCGCGGATCATCACGAAGGCATCGCGCTTCTGCGGCAGATCCGCCATGATGAACGTTGCATCGATGCTCTTATCCAGTTCATCGCGCTTGTCCTGGATGGGTTTCCGCTCCGCTTGCAGCGGCTCG
The DNA here is from genome assembly GCA_021156225.1 of Verrucomicrobiota bacterium. Lineage (GTDB taxonomy): Bacteria > Verrucomicrobiota > Verrucomicrobiia > Limisphaerales > JAEYXS01 > JAEYXS01. The sequence goes on from JAJNBN010000164.1 coordinate 4,293, forward strand.
AAGATATCCCGCGTGCTCATGCAGATCTCTTCGAGGTAATAATCGCGCAACCGCTGATGATCCTCCGGTTTGCGATCCTCGGGCTTCACGGAGCGCAAAAGATTACGCACATCCGCCGGCACATTCGCCACCGCCTTGCCCTGATTTGTCTTGAGCCAAAGCGCCAGTGAATATGTCACATCATTCGCCGGGTCCACCGTGTAGCTCACGCCCACCTTGTCCCAATACAACGTCCCGTCCTTCTGCGTGAAGGCCAATCCACTGAACTTCGTTCCCGCCTTCAGCTTCAGTTTCGCGATGTCGAATTCTAGCTTCACCCACTCACCCGTCTTCGGCAGCGGGCCCATCACCAGACGTTCCACCGTGTTCTCCTTGCCCCACTCGATTGAGTTCGTCTCACCCCACAGCGCGCGGTGCGACCATGTCCCCGTATTGAACTGCAACATCACGCCCTTCGGCGGATCTTTCGGATCCAGATAGACATGCGCGAAGATCTTGCCTTTCGCCGGCACGAACAGCTGCTTCGGCAACCCGTCGAAGAAGTCCTGCACGATGCCTGTGCCCTTTCGCATCAATGCTTTTTCTCCGCTCTTCACCGGTCCGTCGCCTGAGGTGACCCACTTCAGCGGATGATTCTTCTCCGTATGTTGCGGCTTGGCCCCTTCAGGCAACGCATCCTCCACCCACACCGTTTCAATGGTCTGTTTCTCCGGCTTCAGCTCCTGTTCCGCCGGGTCTTTATATTCCAGCTTGGCGAGGGTCGCCTTGATCTTGTCGCCCACCTTGGCGAGATCTGCATCATACTGCTTCAACTGCTTCTCCTGCTCCGGCGTCGTGAGCTTCAGGATCGGCGGCGTCAGCAAAATGTTTCCGTCCATCGCCGGATCTGCCGCGCTGTTGAAGAAGGCGTACATCTGGTAAAACTCCTTCTGCGAGATGGGATCAAACTTGTGATCATGGCATTGCGCGCAGCCAGCGGTAAGCCCCATCCACACCGCTGCCGTCGTCTCCGTGCGATCCACCGCATAGCGGAAGATGAATTCCTCATTGATCGATCCGCCCTCGCTCGTCGTCACATTGCAACGATTGAACCCCGAAGCGATCTGCTGATCGCGCGTCGGATTCTTCAAGAGGTCACCCGCGATCTGCCATTTCGTGAACTGGTCGAACGGGAGGTTCTCGTTGTAAGCCCGCACCACCCAATCGCGATATGGCCACATCGAGCGCTCGTTATCCAGGTGCAAACCATGCGTGTCGCCATAACGCGCCGCATCCAGCCAGTACCGTCCCATGTGCTCACCGTAACGCGGCGAGCGTTGCAACCGATCCACCACCTTCTCGTATGCGTCCGGTGATTGATCCGCCACAAAGTCATCGATCTCCTTGGGCGTGGGCGGCAATCCGATCAGGTCAAACGTCACCCGCCGAATCAGCGTCACGCGATCCGCCTCGCCCGAGGGCTTCAGCTTGTTTTCCGCCAGCTTGGCGGCGATGAAATTATCGATCCCATTCCGCGGCCACTTCGCATCCTTCACCGTCGGCAATGCCGGAAGCTTCGGCGCTTCATACGCCCAATGCCCGGCGAACGGCGCGCCCGCCTCGATCCATTTCTTGATCAGCGCGATCTGGTCCGACTTCAACGTCTTATGCGTCTCCGGCGGCGGCATCACGTCGTTCTCATCCGTCGTGATGATGCGCTTCCACACCTCGCTTGCCTTGGCATCACCAGGCTTCACGGCTTGGTAACCGCCAAGGTCCTTCAAGATGCCGTCCTTCGTGTCCAAGCGCAGCTTCGCCTTGCGCGTCTTTTCATCCGGTCCGTGGCAATGAAAGCAATTATCTGATAGGATGGGCCGGATATCGCGATTGAAGTCCACATCGCTCGCCTTGCCCGCCGCCACGGCGGTGAGCGCCGACGCGCTGAATACCGCGCAAATGGCCGCTAAGACCCACCCACTGGTGCAACGCAAATGACTAAGTGTGCTCATGACTGGCTATTCACCAAATCTTAGACGTTTCACACGGCTCAAGCCATGCAGTTTTTTCTTCGTTCCATGTAGTATCGTAGCTCATGATTTTCCTCCCTCTTTGCTCGTTCTCGTCGTCGTCCTCGTCCTCGAATTTTCTCCATTTCCGCTCCCTGTCTCGATCTTCATTGCTTGGACTCTATCAAGGGACCTAGGACATCCGCTGTCCTAGGTCCCCCCTTTCCAAAAATACTTTAGGCACGCATAACTATCTGAAAACCATGGTGTTACACGGGAGTGGCCGCTTGCTTCAAAAAATCCCTAACATATTTTGAGATACTTTCTCATCTGCATTGAAGATTGACCCTGTTGCCTCTGATCATCAGCCATTGCCAGAACCCGCCTTCCATTTCCGTAAAACTGACCCGGATAAAAATAAAGATCGCGCGGCGTCGGCTTTCGCCAAGGACTTCCGCGCGATCCAACCGTAGGGCTAGCCCACGGTTAATTGGTTACATACACCATGTAAAAGCGTTGGGTGGCCGGGGTCGCCCCCGTGTCCAACCAACCCGTGGCCGTGCTGGTGGCCGAGACGCTGCCGCTGAGCTGCGTCCAGGTGGTGTCTGTAAGATTGTTCTTGGAGAGCACGCGGTAGGTTTTGCCCACCGTGCTGTTCCAGGCGATGCGCATGCCGTTGCTCTCTTTTTTCACGAACTGGATGGGCACAGCGTTGCCCGCCATGACCACGTCCGCCGAAGCGTTCGCCCCGATGCTGTAACCCGCCGCCGCTACCGCCGTCAAAGTGGCGGTCTTGGTTCCCACCAACGTGCTCGCTACCTTCGGAGTCAGAGTGATCGTGGCTGAGGCGCTGCCTGCCGGGATGGTCACCGTGGGCGGAAGCGTGTTGTAGCTCACGCCGTTCGTGGCCGTGCCGCTGAAGGCCAGGTTCACCGTCAAGGCTGACGTGGTGGCACCGGAACGAGTGACCGTGAAAACACCTGCATCCAGAGCAGCCACGGAGGCGCTCGCATCCGTGGCCGTCACGGTCACCGTGGTAGTGCCCGTCGGCGGGGTGGTCGCCGAGCCATCAGTTTTACCGGCGTAATCCCAGGTCACGCGACCACCGAAAGCGGTGAAGGCCATGCCCTTGACCGTCTTGCCTTCGAGGCCCACGGCGCTCGCCGGAACTTCCAAGCGCACCCATTGGCCTGTGGCCGGAAGCGCACCGGCGTTGTAACGGCTCACCGTGCCTGCCGTGCCGTAGGAAATTGTGTTCGCACCCCAGTAAGCGCGATGTTCCCAAGAGCCATCCGTCCATTGCAGCATCAACTCAGAGGGCGGGTTCGCTGGATCCAGATACACATAGGCGAACAGCTTGTCGCCCGCGGCCACAGACATCGTCGCCGTCGCGTTGTCGAAATAGTGCTGATGCAGACCTGACGCGATAGCCGACTGATGGGCCACCGTGCCGGAATAAGGCGTGGGGTTGCTCACCCAGTTCCACGTATCGCCACCGTCACCCGAGCCGGTTGCACCGGCGGGCAGGGCGTTATCCACCCACACGACCGTGCCGGTCGTGTTCGTCGAACCACCAGAAGAACCGCCACCGGTGCTCGGAGCGGGCACCGTGAAGGACACCGCTGTGGCCGTGGTCTGGTTACCGGCCAAGTCACGGGCCACCGCCGTCAAAGTGTGCTGACCAACCGAGACATCGGTCATGTTCCAGGCCTTGCTGAACGGCGCGATTAACACTTCCGCGCCCATGTTCGCACCGTCCAATTTGAACTGCACGCCCACCACACCGAGGTTGTCCGCGGCATTGGCCGAGACGACCATTATCGCGTTGGTAACCGTGCTGCCGCCCACTGGAGCCGTGATGGCCACCGTCGGCGCCGTCGTATCCGTCACGGGGGGAGGAGTCACCACGCCACCGACCGTCCAGAACACACCTTGGCTCGCATTGTAGTAGCTGCCGCTCGGCGTCGATTCCAGCTTCACAGCCCGCACCATGTAAGTCGCACCCGTCAACGGGCTCAGGTCCGAGAAGGAGGTGGACGTGATCAACGAGCTGTTGATCTTCGTGTAGGTGCCGTTCGCCGAGGAGGCACGATAGACATTGTAGCCCACCACAC